>WFQQ01000153.1 GCA_015486965.1 Desulfurellaceae bacterium | reverse complement strand
GTTTATATAAGAATTTGACTTTTGTAAGACTTTGTATAAAAATATTTAAAAAGGATGGGCTGTTGCACGGTATAACTTAACCTATCTTTAATTTTTATAACTATAGAAGGGGGAGAGGTGATAGACCAGCTTGTTAAAAAGACACGGTGTTATAGGCGTTTTTATGAGGATGTTGCTGTGGATAGAGAGACATTAATTGGGGTTATAAAGCTTTTGAGGTTTGTATCCTCGGCACGCAATGCTCAGCCTTTGAAGTATGTTATATCCACAGACAGAGGCATGAACAGTAAGATATTTGGGACACTTAAATGGGCTGGGTATTTTAAGGATTGGGATGGGCCAGAAATAGGAGAGAGACCATCTGCATACATAGTTATGCTTAGAGATAAAAATATCTCTACAGAGGATTTCTCACTGATAGATGGTGGAATTGCCCTTCAGACAGCTATGCTTAAGCTTACAGAGTTGGGTTTGGGTGGTTGCCCCATTGCTGCCGTTGATAAACAGAGACTGTTTGAGGTTCTTTCTCTTGAAGACGAGAAACTTGAAATTTTACTGGTGCTTTCTATTGGAAAACCGAAAGAGAGGGTGGTTATAGTGGATAGTCGGCGCGATATAAAGTATTACAGGGATGAACAAGGGATTCACTATGTTCCAAAAAGGCCCTTGGATGAGC
The DNA here is from genome assembly GCA_015486965.1 of Desulfurellaceae bacterium. Lineage (GTDB taxonomy): Bacteria > Campylobacterota_A > Desulfurellia > Desulfurellales > Hippeaceae > Hippea. The sequence continues at coordinate 19,523 of WFQQ01000153.1, read as the reverse complement.
TTTTAATAAAAGTTTATTAAAAATTTGGGGGGTGAACCATGTCTGGTAGTGGTGCAAAAGAGTTTTTGAAGTGGAGAGACTTTTTCTTGAATGTTAAAAGCTACAAGGAGGCTTACGAGAAGTTTGAGTGGCCAGAGATCGATGAGTTTAACTGGGCTATAGACTACTTTGACGAGTATGCTAAGGGTAATAGCAACTATGCTTTAATCTGGGCTGATGAGAGCGGGGTGGATAAGAAAATTACATTTGAGGAGATGAGCAAAAAGAGCAATCAGGTGGCGAATTTCTTGAAAGATATAGGGATGAAAAAAAACGACAGAGTGTTGATAATAACAGAGGTTTTGCCAGAAGTCCACGAATTGACGCTTGCCCTTATGAAGGCTGGTGGTGTTTTTATACCTGGAGCTACTACTCTACCCGCTAAAGACATAGCTGATAGGATTGAAAGGGGCAATATTAAGTATGTAATCGTCCAGGATAAGTTCATGGATAAAGTGGAAAAGGTGGACAAGAGCATATTGTCTAAAGTTAAAAAGCTTGTAAGTATTGGTGATGAGAGAAGAGAGAGGTGGATAAATTACGGAGATGCGGTGAAGAACTACTCTGAGAAGTTTACACCTACAGAGCCTACAAAGGCATCTGATGAGTGCTATCTTTTCTTTACATCTGGAACTACTGCAAAACCAAAGCTTGTTATTCATACCCATATCTATCCTGTTGGTCATCTGACAACGATGTATTGGCTTAACACAAAAGAGGGTGATATTCACTACAACATTAGCTCCCCTGGATGGGCAAAGTATGCTTGGAGTAGCATATTTGCACCGTGGAATGCAGGTGCAACGATATTTGTTTTGAGGTATTCTAAGTTTGATCCATCGCTTGCCCTGAGAGCTATAGAGAAGTATGGAGTTACAACACTGTGTGCACCTTTAAGCGTTTTGAAGCTCCTTGTTTTGGAAGACCTAACAACCTACAAGCTTAAGTTGAGACAGGTGGTAAGTGCTGGTGAGCCTTTGATTCCTGAGGTTCTTGAGAAGGTGGAGAAGGGACTTGGTGTGGAGATAAGAGAGGGCTATGGACAGACAGAGACAACCTGCTTGATTGCAAACTTCCCTGGTGAGCCAAGAAAGAAACTGTCATTCGGGAAACCTGCCCCCGGTTATCATGTTGAGATTCTGGACGACAATTTGAAGCCAGTTAATCCGGGCGAGGATGGTCAGATCTGCGTAAAGGTTACTCCCAAGAAACCGTTGGGCTTACTTGCAAGGTATGAGGATGAGGAGGTAAATAGCAAGGTATTTAAGGGGGATTGGTATTTGACCGGGGATGCCGCATATTACGATGAGGATGGCTATTTCTTCTTTGTTGGAAGGAAGGACGATGTGTTTAAGAGCTTGGACTATAGAATTTCACCATTTGAGGTAGAAAGCGAAATCGCAGAGCATCCAGCAGTTTTAGAGGTTGCCGTTGTGCCCACCGTTGATGATAGGGACAGAATCGTTCCCAAAGCATTTATTGTTTTGAAACCCGATTATAAGCCAGGTAGGGGTGTAGCTCTGGATATATTTAAGTTCATCAGGAAAAACATAGCGCCCTACAAAAGACCGAGGTCTATAGAGTTTATGCAGGAGTTCCCAAAAACGATAAGTGCCAAGGTTATGAGAAGGGAGCTCAGGAAGTATGAAGAAGAGCTGCTTGCAAACGCCGAGAGAAGGGAGTGCGAGTTTAGAGAAACAGATTTTGCTGTTGAGCTTGAGCTGGGGAAAAGGATTTAATATTTTTCAGGGGCGCTATGCCCCTCCCTCTGTTTGAAAACCCTCCTTTAATTCAGCTAAAAAATCGTTTAAAGATATAAAAATTTTTGTTGAAATTAAACAATATTTGGTATAAAATCTTAACAAGAATTCAAGAGAAAAGAAATTTAACAAGGATTGTTAAAAAAGGGTGTAGCATTACATTGAAAAGAGCAGGAAATGGAGGGTGGTATGGATTTTGAGTTTACTAATGAGGAGAAGTTGGTAAGGGAGATGGCGAGGGATTTTGCCCAAAATGAGCTTAAGCCTATGGCTTCGGAGATTGACATAGAACACAAAATCCCAGATAGCATAATGGAAAAGCTAAAGGAACTTGGTTTCTTCGGTGTTTACATTCCCGAAGAGTTTGGTGGGGCAGGGTTGGATTACATTTCTTATATAATCGTAATTGAGGAGATTGCCAAAGTATGTGCATCTACAGCTGTGATGCTCTCTGTTCACAACTCCCTTGTTAGCAATGGTATATTGATGTTTGGTGATGATTGGCAGAAAAAGGAGTTTTTGCCAAAGCTTGCAAGAGGAGAGAAGATTGGTTGCTTTATGTTGACAGAGCCAGAGGCGGGGAGTGATGCAGCCTCTATTAACACCACCTGTGAAGATAAAGGTGATTACTTTCTTGTTAACGGCAACAAGATTTTTGCTACAAACGGAGGGTTTAAAGGTTTGGGGTTGCTTTTTGCCACGCACGATAAGTCTTTGAGGCATAAGGGAATGGATGCGTTTATTCTCAACCTTGAAGAGCAGGGTGTCGAACTCTTGAGGAACGAGGAGAAGATGGGGCTTAGGGGTAGCTATACTTCAGCCTTTGCTTTAAACGATGTAAAAATACCAAAAGCCAATTTGTTGGATGGTTCTGGTAATGGGTTTAAGATAGCTATGGAACTTCTTAACGGTGGTCGTATAAGTATTGCTGCACAGGCTTTGGGTATTGCTGAGGGGGCGTTTGAGAGGGCGTTAGAGTATTCAAAGGATAGAAAGCAGTTCGGGAAGCCCATTAGCTCTTTCCAGGCAATTCAGTTTAAACTCGCCGATATGGCAATGAGGATAGAGGCTGCAAGACTTCTTACATACAGGGCGGCATGGCTCAAAAACGAGCATAAGAATTTTATTATTGAGTCGGCTATGGCAAAGACTTATGCTTCTGAAACTGCTAACTATGTTGCGAAAGAGGCTCTTCAGATATTCGGTGGGTATGGTTATATTACAGAGTATGAGATAGAGAGATATTACAGGGATGCCAAGATAACAGAAATTTACGAGGGGACAAACGAGATTCAAAGGATTGTTATATCAAAGAATTTGCTTAAATAGGGGTTATTTGGGAGGTTATAGAATGGGTAAGTATCCAGAATTGGAGAAGCTTTCCAAAGAGGAGTTGATTGCGGTAATTGAGGATGAGGCGAAAAATTGGCTTGCTCACGATGGGCTGTGGTTTCAGGCTGTTGAGAGACACTTTGGGATTGAAAAGGCGATAGAGTTGGACAAAGAGGCGTGGAAGGATTTTACCGTTATCGAGGCAAAAAGGATAATGAAACGGTTGAATTTACCAGAAAACGGCGGGCTTGATGCCCTTGAGAAAGCTTTGAACTTCAGGATGTATCGCAGGATAAACGAGCAGGTGATTGAGCGTCCGGATGAGAAAACCTTGATTTTGAAGATGAGAACCTGCAGGGTTCAGGTGGCAAGGGAGAGGAAGAAGTTGGAGTTTTTTCCCTGTAAGCCTGTGGGTATAGTTGAGTATAGCTACTTTGCATCAACCATAGACAGAAGGATTAAAACAACACCTATTGCTGCTCCACCAGACCCAAAGCATCCTGAGTATTACTGTGCATGGAAGTTTGAGTTAATAGAGTAAAAGTGAGCTTTATGGAGGGTGGCATGGCGTATATACCGAAGCATGTTATTAGAATTGTTACGGCAACAAGTCTATTTGACGGGCACGATGCCTCTATAAATATTTTCAGGCGAATTATGCAGGATAAGGGAGCTGAGGTCATACATCTTGGACATAATAGGAGTGCCTATGAGATTGTGAATGCTGCGCTTGAGGAGAACGCTCAGGCGATAGCAGTTACATCCTATCAGGGTGGTCATATTGAGTTTTTTAAATATATGTATGACCTATTAAAAGAGAACGGTGCATCGGAGGTAAGAATTTTTGGTGGTGGCGGAGGTGTAATCATACCAGAGGAGATTAAGGAGCTTGAGGATTACGGCATAGCAAAGATTTTTTCTCCACAGGACGGCATAGAGATGGGTCTTGAGGGAATGGTGGACTACCTGTTAAAACTCAGCGACTTTCCAAGATACAGAGAGGAGGATTTTGAGCTCTATCTAAACGATATAGAAAGACATCTTCCCAAAGCCATAAGCCTTGTTGAGGATTTAATGAGTAGTGGCAGGTGGAGCCAAGAACACCAGAAGCTCCTTGATAGCTATTTTGAAAAGAAAGGCAAAAGCGTTAAGGTTATTGGATTTACGGGACCTGGTGGAGCTGGCAAATCTACACTGGTGGATGAGATTCTAAGGAGGTTTGTTAATAGCTTTGAAGACAAAAGACTTGGGGTTATAGGTATTGACCCAACGAGGAAGAGCGGTGGCGCACTGCTTGCAGATAGGATTAGAATGAACACTCTTCCTCACGAGAGGCTCTATATGAGGTCTATTACAACAAGGGCAGCAAATACTGCGGTTTCCCACTCCACCGAAAACATAATTAAACTTTTTAAAATGGCTGACTTCGATGGAGTAATACTTGAGACGGCAGGTTCTGGCCAATCTGATATAGAGATTGTTCACCTTGCCGACCTGAATGTTTATGTAACCACACCTGAGTATGGTGCGGCACTGCAGCTTGAGAAGATTAATATGCTTGAGTATGCGGATATGGTAGTTTTGAATAAGTTCGACAAGGAGAATGCAGAGGATGCCCTGTATGAGATAAGGAAGCAGTACGCAAGGAACTTTAAGCTGTTTGATACGCCATTAGATAAGCTCCCTGTTTATGGAACTATGGCGTCTCGGTTTAACGATAGCGCCACAACATACTTCTTTTACAAATTGATGGAAAAGGCTGGCTTTATCGATAAGGTTCCGGAGAGTGTTAAGGTTCTTAAAAAAACAGAGAGCGTGTCTCTTATTCCAGCAACACGGAGCAGATATCTGAGTGAAATTGCAGATACCGTTAGGAATTATCACAAGTATGTCAATGCACAGGTTGAGATAGCATCAAAACTCTATGGGCTTGAAAAAGCCAAGCAACAGATAAAGGAGATAGAGGATATAAATGAAGAGGAGATTGATAGGGTTCAAAAGGTTTTGGATAAGCAGATAGAGAAGCTTGAAAAAGAGCTTGATGAGAGGGCGTATAGGCTGCTTAAGGAGTGGCCAGAGGTCAAGGAGAAGTATAAAAAAGACAGATTTGTGGCAAAGATAAGGGATAGAGAGGTTGTGTATGACTTGAAGACAAAGACGCTTTCAGGAAATTACATACCAAAGGTCAAACTGCCAGAGACAGAGGACTACGGTGAGATACTGAAGTACAGGCTTAAAGAGAATGTTCCGGGTGAATTTCCATATACAGCTGGTGTTTTCCCCTTGAAAAGACAGGATGAGAAGCCCACAAGGATGTTTGCAGGCGAGGGAACGCCTGAGAGGACAAACAAACGATTTCACTATCTGTCTAAGGATCAGCCGTTTAGCAGACTTTCGACCGCATTTGATTCGATAACTTTGTACGGTGAGGACCCAGATGAAAGACCCGATATATACGGTAAAATAGGAAATGCTGGTGTTTCTGTACCTACCATAGATGATGCAAAGAAGCTCTACAGCGGATTCGACCTCTGCGATAAGAATACATCCGTTTCTATGACGATAAATGGTCCAGCCCCCATGATGCTTGCCATGTTTTTAAACACTGCCATAGACCAGCAGGTGGAGAAGTACTTGAAGGAAAACGGGCTTTTTGGAAAGGCAATGGATAAGATAAACGACTACTACAAAAAGCTCAACCTGCCAAAACCTGTGTATAACACCAAGTTTGGCGTAAAAGATGCAACAGTTGAGAATCACCTTGGATTGGGGCTTTTGGGTGTGCCCGGAGATTTTGTTGTTGGTAAAGATATATACGATGAAATAAAGAAGAAGACCCTAAATGTTGTTAGAGGAACTGTTCAGGCAGACATTTTGAAAGAAGATCAGGCTCAGAATACCTGCCTTTTCTCAACAGATTTTTCTTTAAAGTTGATGGGTGATATTCAGGAGTACTTCATTAAGCACGATGTCAGAAACTACTACTCCGTTTCCATATCCGGTTATCACATAGCAGAGGCGGGCGCCAACCCCATTACGCAGCTTGCATTTACACTTGCCAATGGCTTTACCTATGTCGAGTATTATATAGCCCGTGGTATGAATATTGACGATTTTGCCAAAAACCTTTCTTTCTTTTTCTCTAATGGTATGGACATTGAGTATGCTGTGATTGGCAGGGTAGCGAGAAGGATCTGGGCGGTTGCCATGAGAGATAAGTACGGTGCCAAACCAAGGAGCCAGAAGCTAAAATACCATATACAAACCTCGGGCCGCTCCCTGCACGCAGTTGAGATATCCTTTAACGATATAAGAACCACACTTCAGGGTTTGATGGCAATATACGACAACTGTAACTCTCTCCACACCAATGCGTACGATGAGGCGATAACAACGCCAACAGAAGAGTCTGTTAGGAGGGCTTTGGCTATTCAGATGATTATAAACAGCGAGTTTGGTATGGCCAAAAACGAAAATCCTCTTCAGGGGTGCTATATAATAGAAATGCTGACAGACCTTGTTGAGGCTGAGGTACTTGAGGAGTTTGATAGGCTATCAAGGAGGGGCGGTGTTCTGGGTGCCATGGAATCGAGGTATCAGAGGAATAAAATTCAAGAGGAGTCACTTTACTACGAACGGTTAAAAAATAGTGGGGAGCTACCAATCATAGGTGTGAATACTTTTGTGTCGGAAAACCCAGAAACAAGTCCAACAGGTCTTTCTCGTTCAACGGAAGAGGAGAAAAGGCAGCAGATAGAGACGCTTAAGGCTTTTCAATTGAGGAACAGGGATAAAGCTTTGGAATATCTGAATAGGTTGGAGAAGGTTGCTCTGGAGGGTGGAAACATATTTGAAGAGCTTATGGAGACGGTTAAGTATTGTAGTCTCGGTCAGATAACGCACACCCTGTTCAAGGTTGGAGGCAAATACAGGAGAAACATGTAGGACTTACTGGTTGGGAGGGGTGTATTTTTCTCTCTCAACCAGATACTCTTTGTCCACATCTCTTTTTTTAGAGGAGTATTCAGAAGCCCATCTTACCATATCCATTAATATTAGCCTTCGTTTCTTTGAATATTTGTTTTTGTAAAGTACATCATCTGCAGCTTTAAATAGCTCTTCAGCATTTTTGAACTGCCCAAAGTGGATTGCATATCCAACAGAGATACTCAAGAACATTTCGTTTGTTCTGTTTGTTGCTTCAATTCTTTCTTCAATCCTTGATATCAGTTTTTTAACACCCTCTTCTGTTGTGTTGGGTAGAATTATGGCAAACTCATCCCCTCCAATCCTCGCCGATATATCCGACGCCCTTATCGAGGTAGAAAGAATTTCTGCTATTTTTACCAAAAATTTATCCCCCATCTTGTGTCCCAGCATGTCGTTTATTATTTTAAGTCCATTTAGGTCGATGAGTATAAGGCCAAGGGGTATGCTTCTTTTGTTAAATAGTCTGTGTAGCTCCTCTTCAAAGAATCTTCTATTATACAGTCCCGTCAGGCTATCATGGAAACTTAAATACTCCAACTGCTGGCTTTTTATCTGTTTCTGCGTTATATCGTTCATTGATACTATTATCATTTTCTTTTTGCCTATTTTTATAGGTGTTGCATGAATGCTGAACCACTTTTTAAGCCCACTTGCCGTGGCCAATTCAATCTCACATCCATCGCAGATTTCCCTGCCGTGCAGGACTTTAATGAATGTGAACTTTATGCTCTCTGGTAGTTTTACCTTTTTAAGGAGCTGGTCTCTCTTTGATATGCCAAGGAGCTCCTTTGCAAAGCTGTTTAGGAATACTATTTTACCCCTCTCATTAATTACCATTATTCCAGCTTTAATGTTATTTAAGAGGTCGCCCATGAGGTTTCTGTTTCTTTCTACCGTTTTGAATGCGTTTACTGTTGAGGTAATGTTTCTCAATAGACACACAACTCTATCCTGTTCAACTTTGTATATCCTGACCAGAAAATAGGTTAATGCTTTTTTCTTAAGAGAAACCACAAAATGGGTGGTATGACCATTTTTTGCGACCGTTTTTATGGATTTTGCTATGTCTGGCGCATCTTTGAACAACTCGTCTGGTGTGGTGTTGTCTTTAACAACTCCAAAGAGATGGCTATCAAGACCCTCTTTGTTGGTCTCTTCAAGCGTCAGATTACCGTTTGACTGTTTAAATACGAACATTATCTCTGGTATGTTTTGCATGAGCGATGTGTATCTATCCAACAGTTTCTGGATTATGCTATTTTTCTGCTCAATTGAGCCGAGAAGCTTGTTGATTGAGGATACAATCTCTCTCACCTCTTCTATTTTAATTCTATCAATATCTATTCTTTTGCTTTTTGGGTACTCCTCGAAGAACTGCTTTATATTTGCTATGTCGTTTTTAAGGGGGGTGTACATAAACCTCAAAAACAAAAGGAGCCAGATTAGAACCCCTAAAGAGATAGCAGTTAGGAGTGATATAATCGAGATAGCTTTTGTGTATTGAAAGAACTTGCTTCTTAAGTATTTCGAGAAGTTGGGGAAGATAACTTCGAAATTTACCGGTGCATCAGCGCCAATCACCCAGTTGAACGGTTTATAGTAGAAAAGCTCAACCACCCTCTTCCTTGAGCCTTCCCAGGAGTAAGGCCAGACAACGGTGGTCAAAAGTGAACCCTTTTTAATAAGCTCTTTGTAGCATTTTTTAAGGCATGGTTTTCCGTTTGCGTCTCTAATGTATGAGTCTTTCAAGGTTAGGCAGGTGTGGTTTCTTATTATTGGAATGGTGTACAGAACAAACTCACCCTGACATTTTTTATTATTCAAATTTACTTTGATTATAAATATATCGGGATAACCAAAGCGAGAGAATCCAGTTTTTAAAACTTTTAATACATATTTTTTTACTTCATTTTCATCTTTAACACCCTCTTTCAGTTTTTCTTGTTTTAAAAAGTTTATAAGTTTAACGGCGTTCAGAACCTTTTGTTTTTCCAAATTTTCTATCCTTTTTAGATATACCGTTTTACTAAATAAACTTGGTATCTCTCTCGATAGGTTATCCAAAAACAAGCCCCAAAGCAGGCATATGGTTAAAGTTATGGTTAGCGTACTGATAAATATAAATACAGCCGATAGAATTGTAAAGCTAAATTTTTTCATGGTTAAACATGAACCCGTCCATAGAAAAGATATTATATTTTAATTTTTTATAGGTCAAATTTTTTATCAGATAAAAAATAAACCGTTGTTTATGTTCAATAGCACACCTTCCTTGCGAATATGAGAAAGGCTGTGTGTGCCGACATGGTGTCTAAAGGTCTGAGCCTTTCGGGGTTTGTTTTCCAGAAGCGCTGCATGAGCTCGCTGACATCTATATCTATTAGTGGTAAGTTTTCCATCTCCTTTAAAACAAGGGACACCTGGTTTGTTGTTGGCACGAGGATTCCAATTACTTTACCACACTTTAATGGTTCTATAGCTTGTTTAAGGTAAAGCCACGGCTCTTTAACATCTATGAAAACTGCGTCAACCTCTCTTTCATCAAATCCTTGCTCAATGTCCCTCTGCTTAACATTAACTATACTATCTAAATTAAATTTTTTCAAGTTTTTTAAAGCATTTTTAATAAATTCCTCTCTTTTCTCATAGCTGATGAGTCTTCCCCTTTCTCCCAGTATTCTTGCAAACACGGCACTCATAGCACCACTGCCAATCCCAGATTCTATAACGGTGTCGCCAGGCTTTATGTCGAGTCTGAAAGCTATGTATGCAGCATCCTTTGGATAGACTATCTGTGTCAATCTGTTCAGCTTTTTCATAATGAAATCGTTGAGTGTGGCAGGGAGTAAAATATACTCATGACCAAGGTGGGTTTTTACAACCTTGCCGAACTCTGTTGTTTTGATATCTTCTATGTCTATTGTGCCTTTTGCAGTGCTATAGGACTTTTCTATGTTTTTTAAGTTGATAATATGTCTCTTTTTGCTTTCTCTGTCGTATAGGAGTATTATGCTATCGTCTTTTGGAAAATTACCCATTTTACACCCTTATGTAGTTGAATTTGTCGACATCGAAGAGGCCTCTGTCTGTAAGTTTTATGTGAGGTATCACCTCAAGTGCCATGAAAGAGAGTAAGTCTAAGGGGCTTGTAAGTTTAGAGCCAAGTGAGTGTGATAGTTTTTTTAGGCTTTCGACCCTTTTTGCCACATCTTCGGGGTTTTGTTCTGTTACTATTCCGCCAACCTCAAGCCTTAGGTATTCAAGCTGTTTTCCATCTGATACCACCTGACCCCCATCTAACTCTATGACTTTTTCTATGACTTTTTTTAGCTCCTCATTGTTTGTGCCCACCGCCACGATGTTGTGGCAATCGTGGGCTAAAGAGGTAGCCATGGCACCTTTATTCAGTCCAAATCCATGAACGAAACACGCTGAGCTGAATCCGTTGCCGTACCTTTCAATAACAACCATTTTTAACAGGTCATCCTCAATGTTAAACTCACTCTTTTGTTCTTCTATTTCCATCTTCTCGGTTATAAGTGAACCGTCTCTCACCTTTATTGCAAGGTTCTTAATTTCAATTTCAGGTAGAGATAGGGGGGGGTTAATATTTATTGAGTGTTTGAAATTCTCGGGTGTTTTTACACCGACGGAGCTTTTTACCTTTACTGATTTTCCATTGATTATCAGGTTTTTTGCATTAAACTCCTTATCAAACACAACAAGGTATGCTTTTCTGCCCCTCTTTATTTCGCTGAATTCATCTAAGCCATAGTACATTAAGCCGTTGTAGCTTGCAATTTTTAGGGCTAAAATTGGTTCTATCCCGTTCCTAATGGCTTTTTTTACATTGTAGTTGATGTGACCCGATTTTAGTATATCTCCCACACTTTTATCGTCTGTACAGAAGGCAACCCTGTCGGGATACTCTTTTATAATTCTGTATGCGCTATCTTCTGTGAACTCTGTACTTCCCTCTCTTAAGAAAACAAAAAGCCCGAGCTCTATCTTCTGCTTTAGCTCTTCGTAGCTATAGCTTTCATGGTCGTCTTCTACACCCTTTTCTATATATTTCTTTAGTGTCTCAGTATCGAGATGTGGGGCATGGCCATTAACCCTTTTGCCTGCCTTTTTTGTCAGTTGTATCATCTTGATAAATTTTTCATCTTCATTTACCACGCCGGGAATGTTCATCAGCTCACCGAGAGCAACAATCTTTTCGTTTTTTAGCAGGCTTTCCACATCGTCAATATCTATCCTACCGCCACTTGTGGCAAACTCAGTGGCTGGTACGCACGAGGGAATGGCAAAGTTTATATTTATCCCACACTGTCTTGAGTTCTCGATGAAGAGCTCTACTCCCTGAGCGCCGAAGACATTTGCTATTTCATGGCAGTCCGCAACCACATGTAGCGTTCCAAATTGTGCCACTGCCTCTGCAAAGTTGGAGGGTAAGAGATGGGTGCTTTCAATATGGCAGTGGCAATCTATTAAGCCCGGTGAAAGGTATGAGTTTTTTGCATCGATTGTTTCTTTCGCCTCTATGGGACTTTTGCTTAACTTAACAATTTTTCCATTCTCTATACCAACATTGAGCTTTTCAAATGTCAATCTGTCAAAATCTGGCACAAGTGCGTTATCTATTGTTAAGTCCATATCTAAACCTCTAAAACAGCTCCTGCTCCTGCGAAGAAGAACCTGTCTTTTAGTTTGTTGTACAGTTTTGCAGATATTTCAAGTCCTGTACAGTGAGAAGCTCCCAGTTTTTGAATATTGTACTTTTCTATGACTTCAAGTGTTGCCTCAATCTGCTTTTCTGATGCAAAGCCAAGATGTGTGCCGCCTATTACAGCGTATATCTCTTTTCTGCCTGTTTTATTGATAAAGTGGTTCAATATATTTACAATTCCTGCATGAGCACATCCAAGGATGACGATTAGCCCTTTGGGTGTGTCAACGGCGAGGGAGAAGTCATCCATAAGCTCATCCTGCACTAATTTTCCACTCTCATCCTCTATTTTCATCTCTGCATCCACTTTTTCAAACTCTGTTTTTCTCTCCACCTCTCCACTTGAATATACCCCTTTTTCTATCTCTCTGAACTCCTTTTCATGGACAAATTGTGCTCCGAGGCTTTCAAGGTACGACTTTTCGAACGGTATGCCTATGTATTTCTTTATTCCACCCTTGAACCAATACCTTTTTAAGAAAATGCCTTCATGTGCATAGACTGTCAACGGTGATTTGACCTTTAAAAGCTCAACCATGCCCCCTGTGTGGTCGTAGTGTCCGTGGGATAGATAGAGGAATTTTATGGATGATAGGTCTTTTTTTAATGCTATTGCGTTGTTTAGAAGGGCTTTTCCCTGGCCTGTATCGAAAAGGAAGTTAAACTCAGGTGTTTCAATAAAAGCAGAAAATCCGTGTTCACCTATTACATTAAACGGAACAACAACGCTATTTTCCGCCAAAACTGTGATTCTAACATCCATTTTTGCCTCCTTGCTTATGGTAGATTAAAAGGTTTAACATTTACTCTCTTAAAAGGGAGATGAGAACTTTTGGTTTTAACAGTGAATCTAACGCATCGCATGTGGATTTAAATACAATATCTGCAGAGTTTAAGAGCCTTGCGTTGCAGCCGTCCCTGTTTATTACCGCAAGGGAGAGTTTCGTTAGTTTTAACATTTCTATGTCGTTGTTACCGTTTCCAATAGAGACACAATACTCACCACCCAACGCTTTGACTGTATCTATTTTCCCCTTTGATGAGGGATGTGTCAGAACTTTAACAATTACAGGAAGTCCCTTTAATTCACTCTCGGCTGTACCAAATGTGTCCGCTGTCAGCACATAGATTTTCTCAAATTTATCTGAGAGCATGAGTAGCTTTTCCTTTACACACTCCATTAATTTTCCATGTTCGGACAGCGTTCCTGTGTAATCCAATAGAAGGTATTTTAAGTTGAGCTTCAGGTTTTCAAACTCTATTAACATTACACCACCTCTCTATTAACATCATAGTACATATTAAAAATTCTACATTTAAAGCTGTAAATTTCAAGATTTTTATATCTTACTAAGTTATCGTTCATCTAACCATTAGAATTATTTTGCAAATACACTTGTTAAAAAACTTTTTTTATTGGAATTTAGCTTTCTAAACAGTTGACAAAGGATGACCAAAGTGCTATAGATAACTTGAAAGCAATAAAAGGGAACTTAATAAGCTCAAAGCTTGGCAAGAATTTATTTTTAGGAGGTTAAGCCATGGGAATTAAGGACAAGTTGTTTGAGAAGATCCAGGCTCACAGACCAAGAATCACGAGGCTCTACAAGGAGTATGCAGATGTTCCGGTGGATCAGGTTACACCCTACAAAATCATTGCTGGAATGAGGGGTTTGAAATGCTTGCTAACAGACATCTCATACCTTGACCCCTACGAGGGAATTAGGTTCAGGGGATACACAATTCCTGAAGTTATGGAGAAGCTCCCAAAACCTGAGGGCAAAGAGATGCCCTATGTTGAGGGTCAGTTCTATCTTTTGTTGACAGGTGATATACCTACAGAGAAGGATGTTGAAGAGGTTTTCACTGAGTGGAAGAAGAGAGAGGTTTTGCCTGAGTATGTGAAGGATATTTTGAGAACTATGCCAAGGGATACACATCCAATGACCATGTTTGCTGCTGGAATCCTTGCTATGCAGAGGGATTCCAAGTTTGCAAAATGGTATGCTTCTGGTAAGTTTAACAAAATGGATGCATGGGATTATATGTATGAAGATGTTATGGATCTTCTGCCAAGACTACCACTGTTGGGTGCCTACATCTACAGAATGAAATACAAGGGTGATGTCCATATTCCAAGTGATCCAAAGCTTGACTTTGGTGGCAACTTTGCACACATGATGGGTATTGATGAGCCTTATGACGATGTTGCAAGGATGTATTTCATCCTGCACTCCGACCATGAATCAGGAAATGTTTCTGCCCATGCTACACACCTTGTAGCAAGTGCCCTGTCTGATATCTATTACTCATACGCTGCTGGAATGTGCGGTCTTGCAGGTCCTCTGCACGGTCTTGCCAATCAGGAGACATTGAAGTGGATTCAGGGCGTGATGGAGAAGATGGGCGGCAAGATCCCAACAAAAGAGGAGATGGAGAAATTCGTCTGGGATACATTGAACAGCGGTCAAGTAATACCAGGATTTGGCCATGCAGTTTTGAGAAAGACCGACCCAAGGTATATGGCTCAGAGGGAGTTTGCATTGAAACACCTGCCAGACGACCCAATATTCAAGTATGTAGACCTTCTGTTCCAGGTGGTTCCACCAATCTTGCAGCAGCTTGGAAAAGTAAAGAATCCATGGCCAAATGTGGATGCTCACTCCGGTTGTATCCAGTGGCATTATGGCGTGAGGGAGTACGACTTCTACACAGTACTCTTCGGTATCGGAAGGTCTCTTGGCGTTACAGCAAACATTATTTGGGACAGAGGTCTTGGCTTCCAGATCGAGAGACCGAAATCCATCACAACAGACATGCTCGAGGAGCTTGCTGGCGTCAAAAAGTAATACTAAAAGAAAACCCACTTTCAAAGGGAGGCTCTTTTCAAAAAGAGTCTCCCTTTTTTGTTTTGCCGTGTTTGAAGAGTTAGTGGGAAAAAGCTGCAGACTCTGTCCAAGGGAGTGTGGAGCAGACAGGAGTATCCATAGAGGGCTCTGCAAAACTGGGAACACGCTTAAAATAGCAAGCTTTAATATCCACCACGGCGAAGAGCCACCGATAAGTGGCAAAAGGGGTAGTGGAACAATATTTTTTGTTGGCTGTAATATGTCCTGTATCTACTGTCAGAACTACCCAATAAGTCAGCTTGTTAAGCCGAAAAGAGAGGTTTCAATTGAAGAACTTGCCAATATTATGATTAGGCTACAAAAGAGAGGAGCCCACAATATTAACCTCGTTACACCCTCACACTTTGTTCATCTAATTGTGGAGTCCATTGAAATAGCAAGGAATAGGGGTCTGACAATACCCATTGTATATAACACCTCATCATACGACAAAGAGGAAGTTGTGCTGACTTTGAAAGAGTATGTCGATGTTTACCTTGCAGATTTGAAATATGTGGATGGAGAACTCTCTAAAAAACTTTCTGGTGTTGAAAACTACTTTGAGGTTGCAAGCAGGGCACTTCTGGCTATGTATAAAACAAAAGGAAAGTTAACTCTTGAAGGTGGAATCGCCAGAAAGGGTTTAATTGTAAGACATCTCGTTTTACCAAATGCCCTTGAGAATACCAGGAAAGCACTTGAGTGGATAAAATACAACCTTGATGGTGCTACAGTTTCTGTTATGTTTCAGTATTTTCCAGCATACAAAGCGTTAAACCACCCGTCCATAGGGAGGAAGGTCAATTTAGATGAATACCTCTATGTGTGTGAGTTAATTGATAAACTCGAATTGAACGGTTTTATTCAACAGATATAGATTTTATTTTAGAGTTTTGCTATAGTTTTTATGAATAAATAAGGAGGTGAAGATGGCTCCAATTTACAGGAACGCCCTTTTGTGGATGATTATAGCTGTACTGATGATTCTGCTTTTTAATATGTTTAACACCAAAAACTATGCTTTTAAGCAGATTAACTATACTAAGTTTGTTCAGCTTGTGGATAACGATGAGGTTAAATCGGTTCGCTTTGATGGGAATACTGTGTATCTGACAACGAACGATGGAAAACGGTTTAAGACCTATACGCCTGATGTAAAGTCGATAGCAAACAAGCTTGCCAAAAAGAACATACCAGTTGTGGTGAAGCCCAAAGAGAATAACTCACTCCTAACCAACATTATAATATATTGGGCACCAATGCTGATTATAATCTTCCTGTGGTTCTACTTCATGAACCAGATGAATAGGGGTGGCAAAGCTCTGTCATTTGGAAAGAGCAATGTGCGTCTGTTTGTTAGCGACCCAAAAAACAGGATTACATTTAAAGATGTTGCTGGTATAGATGAGGTTAAGGATGAACTGCTTGAGATAATAGAGTTTTTAAAAAACCCGAAGAAGTTTACAAAGTTAGGTGCAAAAATACCAAAGGGAGTGCTCCTTGTGGGTGCACCGGGCACGGGTAAGACTCTGCTTGCCAAAGCAGTCGCTGGAGAGGCGGGAGTGCCGTTTTTAACAATAAGTGGCTCAGATTTTGTGGAAATGTTTGTTGGAGTGGGGGCAAGTAGGGTTAGAGACCTATTTAACCAAGCCAAAAGAAATGCGCCGTGTATCGTTTTCATAGATGAGATAGATGCTGTGGGAAGACAGCGTGGAGCAGGTGTTGGTGGTGGGAACGATGAGAGGGAGCAGACACTGAACCAGCTACTTGTTGAGATGGATGGATTTCAGACCGATACTAATATAATAGTTATGGCAGCAACAAACAGACCAGATGTTCTTGATCCAGCCCTTTTAAGGCCGGGTAGATTTGACAGAAGGATTGTTGTTCCAAAGCCCGATGTTAAGGGCAGACTTGAGATTTTGAAGGTTCACACGCGAAAGATTCCACTTGGGGATGATGTGGATCTTGAGATTATCGCAAAGACCACATCAGGTTTTGTCGGTGCAGATCTTGCAAATCTTGTTAACGAGGCGGCTTTGATTGCTGCCAGAAATAACAAAACCAAGGTAGAGATGGAAGATTTTGAGCTTGCAAAAGATAAGGTTTTGATGGGACCCGAACGTAAGAATGTTATTATAAGCGATAGAGAGAAGAAGATAACGGCATACCATGAGTCTGGGCATGCGATTGTGGCAAAGATGTTGCCGAATACAGACCCTGTTCATAAGGTTAGTATTATTCCCCGCGGTATGGCGCTTGGAGTAACTCAGCAGTTGCCTGAAAATGATAAATACACATACGATAAAGATTATCTCCTCAACAGGATTGCTGTTTTGATGGGTGGAAGGGCAGCGGAAGAGGTGATGCTTGGAAGTATTACCACTGGTGCGGGAAACGATATTGAGAGGGCAACAGAGATAGCAAGGAAGATGGTCTGTGAGTGGGGTATGAGCTCTTTAGGGCCTGTTCATTTTGCAGATAGTGGCAAGGAGGTATTCTTGGGCAGAGATATAGCCGTTAGAAAGACGCTGTCCGAGGAAACCGCCAAATTGGTTGATCTTGAGGTTAGAAAGATTGTTGAGGAAGCCCACTCAGTTGCTGTTAAAATTGTTGAGGAGAACAGAGATAAAGTAGAAAGAATGGCTCAGATGCTCCTTGAAAGGGAGGTTATTGAGTCTAAAGATATAGATGAAATTCTGGGTTTGAATGGCAATAAAGCTGCTTAAGATAGACTCGATCGATAGGGCACAAAAAGAGCTTAAAGCCATAGGGGTTGATAGGGTTGCTATACATCTAATGGAGGGAAAGTCTATCTGTTATGGTGTTAAGGTAGAAAAATGTAAGTTTTTTCACGCAAATGTTCTCAAGCAGGAGGCATTGGCTTTAGGTATAGATTGTGCTGTGCATAAAGGGGTTGTTACGGCGAAAACTGAGTTCACGGACTGCTTGATTTTGGGTGATGTAAAAAGGCTTTACAAACTTTCTGAAAAGCTCAGGCTTCAAAACTTCAGATTTTTAAGAGAGCTTTCTTATAAGATAAAAGAGGCTTTAGATAACGTTCTTTTTAAAAAACCAGCTTTTAAATTTAAAGACAAGGTGTTTGAGTTTGAAGATAACTTTATGATTATGGGGATTTTGAATATTACGCCAGACTCGTTCTCAGATGGCGGAGAATTTTATAGCCTCGATAGTGCTCTATTTAGGGTTGAGGAGATGATAGAAGAGGGTGCGGATATTGTGGATGTTGGTGGAGAGTCCACACGACCCTTTTCTGAGCCTGTGAGTGTTGATGAGGAGCTAAATAGGGTTATTCCCGTTGTTGAGGCGATAAAAAAGAGATTCCCAGCAGTTTTAGTTTCTGTTGATACCTATAAGGCTAAGGTGGCAAAAGAGGCTCTAGATAGGGGTGTTGAGATTATAAACGACATCAGTGGGCTTGGATTTGATGAGGAGTTGGGTAGTGTATTGGCTCGAAGTGATTGTGGAGTTATTGAGATGCATATAAAGGGAACTCCTGAAAGTATGCAGGAGAATCCCCAATACGATGATTTGATACAGGATATAAACAGTAGATTTGGTGATATCCTGAAAGAGTTAGAAGGGCTGGGTGTTGAAAGGGAAAGGGTTGTTCTCGACCCAGGTATTGGGTTTGGAAAAAACTTACAACATAACCTTGAGATTCTAAATAACATAGAGTCTTTTAAGATTTGGGGTAGACCTATCCTTGTTGGAACATCGAGAAAGAGTTTTATAGGTGGCATAACCGGCGTCAAGGAACCAAAGAAAAGGTTATCTGGTACGATTTCATCTAATGTTTTGGCTTATATAAAAGGAGCAAGGATTTTCAGGGTTCACGATGTTAGGGATAATCGAGAGGCTTTAGCTGTTGCCCAGGCTATTCTAAATGAGCGGTTCAGCCCATCATCTCAATAATTTTGGAGCTTTTCAGGGCTTTTTCTTTTACAAGTTCGTTCAGGCTTTCTATTATACACTTTAAAAGCTCTGGGTTTGAAACTGTATATCTGTTGAATGTGCCCTCTTTTTTTAGGGTAATTATGTTGGCTTGCTGGAGTATGCTTAGATGCTTTGAGATAATGGACTGGTTCTTGCTAAACTTTTTAGCAATATGGTTAACGCACCTTGGCTCTTTTATCTTTAATAGATATTCGCAGATGGCAAGGCGAAGGGGGTGGGCCAGCGCCTTAACCACCTGCGTTTTGGCATCGTAAGCATCCATTTTCATTTGAACTTTATCCCAAACAAACCCAGAGTCAATTTAATTGCAATCAGATAGAGTATGATTGCGTAGATAGTTTTAATTGTTTTTGGTTTTGCTTTTTTCACGGTAAATCTCGCCCCAAGCTGAGAGCCAAGCAGAACTGCAATGACGAGGACGGCAGTTGTTGTGGGGTCGAAGTGTCCCTCAGCCACATGGCCTAAAAATCCACTTACCGATGAGAATGTTACAACATACGCCGTTGTGGCTGCTGCCCTTTTTGCACCGTAGCCCATACTCATAAGGATCGGTGCTGCCAAAAACCCGCCGCCTATACCCAGCATTCCACCGATAAAGCCTATTAGAAGACCGCTTAAGCCACCGTAGATTAGCCTCTTTTTAAACTCAATCAGGTTGTCCTGATCTGGAGCTTTTGTTGATATGAACACCTTTGTTGCAGCAGCTAAGACTGCTATTATGAACAGTATCAAGATAATTTTTGTTGGTAAATACTGAACAACATAAGCTCCAATCGGTGCCCCAATAATGGCTGCCAAAGCAAAGGG
>WFQQ01000152.1 GCA_015486965.1 Desulfurellaceae bacterium | reverse complement strand
CCCGTTTTTCTGCCCTCGGTTTTGATTTGGGTCTTTTAGTTTCCCATATATTGAAAACTGGGAGCTTGGCAGGTTTCAACGATAAAAAGCTACTTGAGGGGCATCTGTTGTTTTTTAACGACAAAAACATAGCCGTGATAGAGTATAAGAAAATAGGTTATAAGGAGATTGTCAGGTGCAGAAGACAGATATTAAACAGATAGATGTCAAAGTTTCCAAACCCTATACCGTTTATGTTGGAGAGGATATTGGAAAGCTTATAGGTGAGACTCTTCAAGGTGAAAGACTCTTTGTCATAACGGATAGCAATGTTTACGGACTTTATAAAGGATTTTTGCACAGTCTGAGCGAGAATGTTTACTTCTTTGAGGCTGGTGAGGAGAGTAAAAATTATAAAACCGTGCTCAAGATTTACGATTTTCTTATAGAGAATGGCGCTGATAGGTACTCTGTGGTTGTTGGTGTGGGAGGTGGTGTTGCTGGTGATATAGCGGGTTTTGCTGCGAGCAGCTATATGAGGGGTGTAAGGCTTATCCATGTTCCCACAACCCTTCTTGCCATGGTGGATAGTGCCATTGGCGGTAAAACAGGGATAAACTATCACGGCTTGAAGAATATAGTTGGGAGTTTTTATCAGCCGGAATCGGTTTTTGTGGATGTGAGGTTTTTAAAAACCCTACAGGATAGGGAGTATTTCTCTGCGTTTGCCGAGGTTGTGAAGTATGGTGTAATCAGGGATAGCGAACTGTTTGATTTTCTTGAGAGGAATGTTGATGGGATAAAGCAAAGGGATTCAAAGATTTTAAAAATCGTTGTTGAGAGAAGCATCAAGAATAAGGTAGAGATAGTTGAGAGTGATGAGAGAGAGAGCGGCGAGAGAGCTGTTTTAAATTTTGGGCACACATTTGGACATGCAATAGAGAGTCTAACAGGGTATAGAAGATTTTATCACGGCGAGGCAGTTGCCATTGGCATGGTTAAGGCCATGGAAGTTTCAGAGAGGATGGGTTTGGTTGAGAGAGGAGATGTAGAGAGGGTAGTAAATCTACTTAAGCTATTAAAGTTGCCAGTTTCTTTACCTGATGGTATAGATGAAGGGAGAATGTTTGAAATTATGCTTAAGGATAAGAAAAATAAAAATTCTTCTTTGCGGTTTGTCTTGACAAAGGGAATAGGTAGCTCTATAATCGCAAGCGGTATAAAGGAAGAATTAATTTTGGAAGTTATAGGTGAGGATAGCTGAAAAAACGGCTAAAAGGATAGAGAAATACTACAGGCAAAATGCAGGGAAGAGTTTGTATTTTTACCCTCTTGCGGTTTACTATTTTAACACCAAGAAGTACGATGTTGCGTATCAGATTTTGCTTGATGGGATTCAGAAGTTTCCGAGGTACTGTCTTGCCCTGTTGAAGATTGGGGAGATTTTAGTTAACGAAGGAAACTTTGAGTCTGCCGTTTTCTATCTTGAAACGGCAGTGAATATAGAGAGAACCTGCGAGCCTGCTCTTAAGCTTCTTGCGTTGTGCTACGAAAAAACGGGTAAGTTTGAAAAGGCAAAAGCTATCTATGAGAGATTGGTGTTTTTAGGGGATGAAGAGGCGAAAGCCAAGCTTATTGAGCTTGCCGGTAGAGTGAAGCCCAAAAAGGACGAAATAGATAACTTGGTGGAAGAGCTGGGCTCAGATGAGAATATACCCAAAATTGAGCTTGAGGAGGAGGAAGAAGAGGAGGAAGAGGCTACAATAACCCTTGCAAAACTCTACGAGAAGCAGGGTTATATTAATGATGCCATAGATGTGTATAAAAGGATTCTAAAGAAAGAGCCAGACAATGTTGAGGCAAAAGAGGCTCTGGATAAACTGTTGAACGATGTAGGATTAGCAGAAGGAGAAAAGAAATGAAAAGGTTTATTACTCTGTTTTTGGTTATAGTTGTTTTTGCTTTTTTGAGTTCATGTTCCCAGATTAGGCAATCGCTCTATAGGCTTGGTTTCAGAAGCTACAAAACCATATACACTGAGGATTTAAAGGCACACACAAAGTCCTATACCCTTTATAGAGACTTTTCGACTGTCGCCAAGGTCAAGGTTACCCATTTCAACAGGAAACTGTTTTATGAATACATAAGGGGTATTGTTAATGACGATCCAGAGAGTAAAAAATACAAAAGGTATTTAGATGAGTTTAAAGGGTACGATATTTACTATGTAGCCATGTATACACCCGACATGACTATCAACAATCTGGAAGAGAAAAACTCGTTCTGGAATGTTTACCTATCTGCCTGCGGGAGAATTTTGAGGCCTGAGAAGATAGAATTTATTGATAAGAGCGACTGGAGGGCTGCCTGGTTGTTTAATGTCGGAGGGAGCAGGTGGTATAGGGAGTATATTGTAAAGTTCGATAAGGACAACTGCACCGATAAAATTTTTACCATATCTTCATTTTTGGGCTCAATTCCGCTACGGTTTAAGTAGCGAATAAATAAGGGTTTAGGAGGTTATTTAATGGCACGGATACTCAAGAAGGAGCAGTGGAGTGAGAACATCTTTTCCATGCTCATTGAGGCTCGAGATGTTGCTAAGGCTGCCAAACAGGGGCAGTTTATTATCCTTATTCCAAGAGAGCATGGAGAGAGGGTGCCTTTGACTATTGCCGATTCTTCTGTTGATGAAGGATGGGTTCAGATAGTTTTTCAAGTGGTAGGCAAAAGCACCCTTGAACTTTCAAGGATGGATGAGGGTGAGGAGCTTTTTTCATTCGTGGGACCCCTTGGTATGGCATCTGAGGTTGAGAAGTTTCCCGGAAAGGTGGTGATGATAGGCGGAGGAATAGGTATAGCGCCCATTCACCCCATTGCAAGAAAGCTTAAGGAGATGGGAAACTATGTAGTCTCAATAATTGGAGCCAAGACAAAAGAGCTTCTCATTATGGAGGACAAGATTCAAGAGGCTTCGAGCGAGGTTATTGTAGCAACGGATGATGGAAGTAAGGGTAAGAAAGGCTTTGTTAATGTGGTGCTTGAGGAGTATTTAGCAAAAGAGGCGGATAGTGTTAGCAAGATTTGGGCTATAGGACCGCCAATAATGATGAAAGCGTGTACGATTTCTGCAGGTAAGTTTAACAAGCCTATCATTGTTTCTCTAAACCCCATAATGGTGGATGGCACAGGGATGTGTGGAGCGTGCAGGGTTACCGTAGGGGGAGAGACCAAGTTTGCATGTGTCGATGGGCCTGAGTTTGACGGTGCATTGGTCGATTTTGATGAGTTGATGGCAAGACAGAGACAGTATGTGGAGCTTGAGAGGAAGGCTTTAGAGCTCTATAAAGCAAAGGAGGGTATAGCATAATGGCTGAGAGGTTAAGACCCGCTGAGAAATTTAAAAGGGATAGGGTTCCCATGAGGGAGCAAGACCCTAATGAAAGAATAAAGAATTTTAATGAGGTTCCCTATGGATATTCACTTGAGGAGGCTATAGCTGAAGCCCAGAGGTGTCTGCAGTGTAAGCCGCCTTCCTGCGTCGAGGGGTGCCCAGCAGATGTTCACATACCTGAGTTTATTGATAAGATAATTGATGAGGATATAGAGGCAGCCTTTAAAGAGATTAAGCTTACAAATGCCCTGCCTGCTGTGTGCGGAAGGGTTTGTCCACAGGAGGAGCAGTGTGAGGGTGCATGTATTATGCTTAAAAAAGGTAAACCTATAGCCATCGGAAGGCTTGAGAGGTTTGTGGCTGACTGGGCACGGGAGAAAGGGCTAACAGATGAACCGCCAAAAGAGAAAAAGCAAAAGCGGATTGCAATTGTGGGCTCTGGACCTGCTGGATTGGCCTGTGCTGCAGATCTGGCGAATTTGGGTTACGATGTTACCATATTTGAGGCTCTGCATAAGCCAGGCGGTGTTTTGGTGTATGGTATTCCTGAGTTCAGGTTGCCCAAAGCCATTGTTCAGTATGAGGTTGACCAGATTAAAAAACTTGGCGTAAAGATTTATACAGATTATGTAATAGGATACATCAAGTCGGTTGATGAGCTTGTCGAGGAGTACGATGCAGTATTCTTAGCAAATGGAGCTGGTGCACCGTCATTCTTACACATTCCTGGAGAGAATTTGAACGGTGTCTATTCTGCGAGTGAGTTTTTAACTCGCTCCAACCTCATGAGGGCATTTGACTTTCCTGAGTATGATACGCCGATAAAGGTGGGCAGGAGAGTTGTAGTCATAGGTGGCGGTAATGTTGCAATGGACGCTGTTAGGACGGCAAAGAGACTTGGAGCTGAGGAGGCGATTATAGTCTATAGAAGGAGTAGGGCTGAGATGCCTGCAAGAGCTGAAGAGATTGAGCATGCAGAGGCAGAGGGTATCCAGTTTGAGCTTCTAACAAACCCGGTTCGTGTTATTGGAGATGAAAACGGTAATGTAAAGGGTCTTGAGTGTGTGAGAATGAAACTTGGCGAGCCCGATGAGTCGGGCAGGAGAAGACCTATACCCATCGAAGGCTCAAATTTTGTTATGGATGTGGACAATGTGATTATTGCCATTGGACAGAATGCAAACCCCATCGTTGCGAGGAGTGCAACAGGTGTAAAAACCAATAAGTGGGGATACTTTATAGCCGATGAGGAGACAGGCAAGACAACACATCCAAAGGTTTGGGCAGGTGGAGATATAGTTACAGGGGCGGCTACCGTTATTCTTGCCGTGGGTGCTGGAAAGAAGGCAGCAAAGTCCATACACGAAACGCTTTCTCAAGAGTAAGCGATGCAGGGCACTGGATAGTTATTTAGTCCAGTGCCCTTTAACTATTGAAAAAGTTTCGTTGGTTTTTTTATGCGGGTTTAAAGATTTAGTATTTTGCTGTTGACACTGCTTTTTATTGATATAAAATTTAGTCGGTTGGTTTAGAAAAATAAATCGAAGGGGGTCGGAGTATGCAGGGTTGGTTAATAGCGTTTATATCGATAGTGCTGCTCTTTGTAATTTTCTTTGGCCTCCTTGTAGTATTTAAATTTCTATCGCCAAAGGAGTACTACAAGGAGAAGTTTGACTTATACGAGTGCGGCTACCCCATGCTCAGCGAACTCAGACACTTCAATATCAGGTTTTACATCATCGCCATTCTCTTTACTCTGTTTGATATTGAAGCGATATTTATGTATCCGTGGGCTGTCGATTTTAAAAGTCTGGGCGTGTTGGGCGTCATTGAGATGGGACTTTTTGTTGTAATGGTGTTTGTAGGCTGGATTTATGCCTATAAGAAAGGAGCGCTGGAATGGGAGTAGAAAATCCTTGGATAACCACGAAGTTGGACAGGCTTATAAGCTGGGCAAGGTATTCATCTCTTTGGCCTATGACATTTGGTCTTGCCTGCTGTGCCATTGAGATGATGGCAACAGGAGCTTCGAGGTTTGACCTTGACAGGTTTGGTGTTGTGTTCAGAGCATCTCCGAGACACTCTGATATCATGATAATAGCTGGAACCTTGACTAAAAAGATGGCCATTGCAGCAAGAAAGGTTTACGACCAGATGCCACACCCCAAGTGGGTTATATCGATGGGTTCCTGTGCCAACACAGGTGGACCTTTTGATACATACAGTGTAGTTCAGGGTGTGGATACTATAATGCCTGTTGATGTGTATGTTCCGGGTTGTCCGCCAAGGCCAGAGGCTTTGATGTATGGTATTTTGAAGCTTCAGGAGAAGATAAGAAAAGAAGGTTCCATGAACGCTTGAAAAAGGAGAAGTCTTATGACAAATGAGGAGCTTTACGAGAAGATAAAGGGAAGATTCAAAGACTACATAATAGAGCACAGCGAATTTAGGGGTGAGCTTTCCATAACAGTAAAGAAGGAAAAGCTTGTTGAGTTGATGAACTTTTTGAAAAACGACCCTGAGCTTTTGTTTGACTATCTGGTGCTTGTGACCGCTGTGGATTTTCCTGAGAGGGATGAAAGGTTTGATATAGTTTATGAGCTCAGATCTCTGCCCCACAAGATGATAATGAGGGTTAAGACAAGAACAAAAGATGGTGAGCCAGTTGACAGTGTTTCATCTATCTGGCATTCGGCTAACTGGGATGAGAGGGAAGTTTTTGATATGTTTGGAGTTAAGTTTAACAACCACCCAGACTTAAGAAGGATTTTGATGCCTGAAGACTGGGAAGGGCATCCTTTGAGGAAGGAGTATCCTCTCAAAGGAAAACCAGAAGACGATGTGTGGCTCGATAAGCATCTGCCTGAGGGACAGCTTAAAAAACCGAGGCACACAAGGATGCCTTAAAGGAGTAGTAAGATGAACGAAGCTTATGTTACAAAAAACGAAAGAGAGGTAATTTTAAATGTAGGACCCCAGCATCCAGCTACGCACGGTGTTCTTAGGTATGTTGTAAAGCTGGATGGAGAGAGAATTGTAAGCTCCGACCCCCAGGTAGGTTTTTTACATAGAGGCATCGAAAAGTTAGCAGAGTATATGACCTATAACCAGTTTAACCCCTACACAGACAGACTTGACTACCTTGCTTCAATGAACAACAACCTTGCATATGTTATGGCTGTTGAAAAACTTCTCGGTATATCTGATAAGATACCACCAAGGGCTCAGTATATCAGGGTTATAATGGCAGAGCTTGGTAGAATTGCATCCCATCTTGTCTGGCTTGCCACACACGCCTTAGATATCGGTGCGATGACAGTGTTCTTGTACTGCTTCCGTGAAAGGGAGTACATCATAGATATGTTTGAGATGGCGTGTGGAAACAGACTTACTTACAACTACATAAGGATTGGTGGGGTGGCAAGGGATCTGCCCGATGGTTTTCTGGATAGGCTGAAAGAGTTTACAAAACTGTTTTACGGCAAGGTAAAAGAGTATCACCAGCTTTTGTCCAAGAACAGGATATGGTTAAAAAGAACCAAGGGTGTGGGATACATCTCCAAAGAGGATGCAATCAACTACGGCATAGCTGGACCGTGTACGAGGGGTAGTGGTGTGGACTGGGATTTGCGTCGTGATATGCCTTATTTAGTGTATCCTGAGCTGAACTTTGAGATACCTGTCTACGATGAAGGCGATGTGTATGCTCGCTACCTTGTTAGAATGGAAGAGATGGTGCAGTCCAACAGGATTCTTGAGCAGTGTGCCGAGAATATACCAGATGGAGATGTAATGGTGGATGAGCCACAGTATGTGTGGGAGCCAAAAGAGAGAGTTATGACCCACAACTACGCCTTGATGAAGCACTTTGTTAAGGTTGTAAAAGGGTTTAAAGCACCACCTGGGGAGGTATACTTCGGTGCTGAGAATCCGAAAGGTGAGCTGGGTTTCTACATCTACTCCACTGGCGAGGGTAAACCTTACAGACTGAAAATCAGGGCTCCATCGTTTATAAACATTAGCGCAATGCCGAAGATGGTTGAGGGTGGCTTAATAGCGGATATTATCTCTGTAATCGGTAGTCTGGACTTCGTGTTCGGCGAATGCGATAGATAAGGGGTGTGGGATATGGCTGATGCTGTTAAAATTAAGATAAATGGCAAAGAGTATGAAGCTGAAAAGAGTGAGAGCATCTTGCAGGTAGCCAGAAGAAACGGTGTTTACATACCCGCTATATGCTACTCAGACCGTTTTGGTGCAATTGGTGCCTGCAGGATATGTGCTGTGGAGATAGTTGGCATGAAGAAACCCATGCTTTCCTGCGCCATGAAGGTTAAGGATGGCATGGAGATTTTTACGGATTCTGAAAAGGTTCAGGAGTTCAGGAAGAAGATAGTTTATGAATGGGATAAGTTCCACCCTCTGCAGTGTGGTGTTTGCGACAAAAGTGGTGAGTGCGATCTGCAGGATATAAATTACGAGTTGAATATAACGGAGAATCCTTCCGAAGAAGCAGCTGACCCGCTTACTGTTCCAGATAGGAGCATACACTATGAGTGGAGAATCATACACCACGATGCTAATCTATGTATCCAGTGCAGGCGCTGTGTAACCATCTGTGATAGGGTGGTGAACTTTGGGATACTCGCTTTGGTAAAGAAAGATTGGGGTGGAAGGGAGATAGACACCAAAGATGGCAAGCCTCTGGAGTGTGAATTTTGTGGCCAGTGTGTGAGCATCTGTCCTACAGGGGCTATGAGTAGTAAACTGTTCAAATATAAGGCTAGACCGTGGGAGCTTGCGAAGGTCAGGACGACATGCCAGTTCTGTGCCTCTGGTTGCCAGATGGATCTGAATATAAAAGATAATGCGATACTCAGGGTAACAAGTGAGGATAACACTCCTAACAGGGCAAATCTCTGCAACCTTGGTAGGTTTAACTACTCTGTTGTTTCAAGGAAAAACTTAATAGAGCATCCGACAAGCAACGGTAAAAAGGTCTCTCTGGAAAAAGCCATTAAAGAGGCTGTTGACATTTTGAAATCCTGCAAATCAGATGAGATAGCTGCCATTTCAGGGGCAAGGGAGACCGTTGAAGAGCAGCTGACTTTAAAGCTCTTTGTTGAAAATGCACTCTCAAGCAAGAATCTGGACTCCTTTGCTTCAACCCACATTGGAAAGCTCTACAGGGTTCTTCCAGAAGGTATAGAGCCGTTCAACGCAGTCTCTGATATGGAAGAGTGCGATGTTATATTTGCGTTTGGTGGGGATGTTGCCAATGAGATGCCAAGACTCGATTGGCAGATTACAAGGAATGTGAAGCTTTTGAAACAGTCTAAACTTATCACGGCGTATTGGAGAGATGCTAAAATTGACACACTCGGTAGCGTGGCTTTGAGGTACATGCCGGGCGAAGAGGTTGAGTTTCTAAACAGCCTGTTTGGAGCTTTGGCTAACTCATTGGGTGTTAAAAGTAGTGTTAAAGGCTCTCTGGAAATTCCGGAAGACGGCGTGAAACTGTTGTCTGAGGCTAAAAAGGTTGCGTTGATTGTCGGTGAAGAGGCACTTGAGAGACCTTACGGTGAAGAGGTTGCGAAAGCTTTAGCTAATATATTAATGCTCCTTGGAGAAAAGGTTAAGCTTTATGCTTCGAGCAAATACAACAACTCTTATGGAGTTCTGTTTAGCGGCGTTGCAGACGGTTTTGATACATTCGGCAGAAGGAAAGAGCAGTCCTTCAGCCTCTATGAGCTTCCCAACCTTGTTAAAGAGGGTAAGGTAAAGTCTGTTCTGCTTTTGAATGCGGATCTCTTTACCGTTTACAGCGATGAGGATGCAAGGGCTATTCTTGATGGAGCTTCAGTTATCTACATAGACTCATACCTAACACAGACTGCAGAGCACGCCAGAGTTGTAATTCCTTCAGCCCCGTTTTCTATGGTAAATGGGCACTATGTTAACATCGAGGGGAGGTTTAATAGTGTTGCCAAAGCTTTGGAAGGGGATTTTAAGCCAGCCTCTGAAATCTTACTTGAGATTTCCAACCAGTATGGATACAGCATACCGACAGGGGTTATAAAAGATGCTATTTCAAAGGCAAGCTTTGAACTTGAGGGTGTTAATAAAGAGTTCAACAATGTTGAGTCTAAAGGATTTGAATTTGGCGATGGCTTGAAAGGTGTTCTTGTTTATTCGAAATTCAGATCCGGGATTTTCTCATCCTTTGGTGATGGTGCTTCTATTGCAATGAATGAACCTGTGGTTGAAGTAAACCCCGAAGATGCCGAGGAGAATGGGCTCGAAAACGGTGGCTACGCTACGGTTGAGGGTCTATCTGCCCTTAAACTCAAGGTTAAGGTGGATGAGAAGATGCCAAAGGGTGTTATAAGCGTTCCGCTCTGGTTCTATGGTTATAACGGCTACAACCTGAGCGGTTCTTTAAATAACCTGTTTAGCGCAAAACTTTTGAAGGGTGAATAGCCATGGAAGTATTAATTGCAGTAATAAAACTGATTATTGTGGTTGTTGTTTTGAGTGTCTATGTGATGTACGCAACATGGTACGAGAGAAAGGTGATCGGCCATATGCAGCAGAGGATAGGGCCAAAAAGGGTTGGCTGGCACGGTCTTTTGCAGCCCATTGCTGATACGATTAAGAGCTTCTGGAAAGAGGATGTAATACCTGATAGGGCTGATAAACCGCTGTTCTGGTTGGCTCCCGTTATTGCTGCTGCGTTTCCATTTGCTGCTGCAGTTGCCATTCCCTTTGCACCGCCACTACACCTTGCAAATGGCAAAGTGTTTTACTTTAGTGTTTTCCATTCAAAGATAGATATACTTTACATACTCGCCATGCTGGGTCTTGCATCATTTGGTGTTCTGATGGCAGGTGTTGCATCGGGTGGTAGTAAGTATGCATTCACCGGTTCGCAGAGAGAGGCTGCGCAGATAGTGAGCTATGAGGCTATTCTTGCTTTAGCTCTTTTAAATCCCATTCTGATGGCTCACTCTTTGAGTATTGAGGGGATAGTTGAAGCACAGAGACACCTCTGGTTTGTGTTTTATCAACCGTTTGCCTTTGTTGCTTTTGTTATTGCTATGATAGCAGCAACAGCGAGGGTGCCATTTGACCTTCCCGAAGCTGAACCTGAACTTGTTGCAGGCCATATGACAGAGTTTAGTGGTTTGAAAATGGGTCTTTTCTTCTTCGGACAGTATGTTCTAATATTTGTCGTCTCTGCTTTGGCATCAATAGTCTTTTTGGGTGGTTGGACAGGTCCTGTTCTTCCGGGTGTTGTCTGGTACTGGATTAAAATTTTAGCTTTCATTTTCATGTATACATGGTTCTGGGGTACCTTCCCAAGGTACAGGTACGATCAGTTAATGGATATTGCATGGAAGGCTCTACTGCCTTTGATGATCTTAAACATACTCTGGACAGGCTTTGCTTTAGCAGTGGGTCTACCTGTTTTTTAGGAGGAAGGTGAGATGTTATTTAACGATTTAAGGAAAGGATTGGCGGTAACAATAAAGTATCTCTTTACCCATCCCGTTACCTGTCAGTACCCTGATGAGAGGTTGGATTTGCCACACAGGGCAAGGTGGCTGCATAAACTTGAGACCTATGAGGATTCTGGCAAGATTAAGTGCATAGACTGCGGTTTGTGCGAGAGGATTTGTCCTTCTAAGTGCATAAAGATAACTCCCAAGGAGAATGAGGATCACACAAAGAATGCTGCAGAGTACGATATCGATCTGGGAAGGTGTCTTTTCTGCGGGCTCTGTGTTGAGGTTTGCCCAGAGCTTGCCTTAAGCATGACAGATGTTTATGAGCTTGCCGAATATGACAGGGAGAGGTTTGTTTACACAAAAGAGCAACTGTTAAATGTAAAAACTAAAAAAGGGTGATAGCATGGAAGCAATAATGTTTTTCATTCTGGCTTTGATGAGTGTTGGTGGGGCGTTGGGAGTGCTTATAAGCAAAAATCCATACAGGGCTGCCATGTGGATGGTGCTTTCATTCTTTGGAATAGCTGGGCTTTTTGTTATGCTACATGCCCAGTTTAACGCCATGCTCCAGATAATTGTTTATGCGGGTGCCATAGCTGTTATGATTATGCTTGTTATGATGGTTATGGACAGGCGTACCATCGAGGGCTTGAAGAGGTTTAACCCTCAACCGATATGGCCTGCTCTGATTGGCGTTGCCCTGCTGGCAGATCTGGGATTTATAGCCTATAAGTTTAAGATTGACTTGAGCAACGCTGGAAAGAACCTTACTCTAAACGGGAGCAACACACAGATGATAGGTGAGGTTTTGTTCAAACACTATCTGTTGCCCTTTGAAGTGACGGCCATTATTTTGCTCGTTGCTTTAATTGGAGCCGTTGTTCTTACAAAGAAGGATATTAACTGAAAGGGGGTTTAGATGTTAACTGGGTATATGGTTGTATCTGCCCTGCTAATAGCAATAGGTGCAACGGGCGTAATGATAAGGCGGAACTTCATGATAGTTTTGATGTCGCTTGAGATTATGATAAATGGCGCAGGGATGCTTTTAGTTGTTATGTCTTACTATCTCGGTAATGTATCGGGTCAGGTAATGTTCATATTTGTGGCAGCGGTGGCAGCTTCTGAGACAGCGGTGGGGCTTGCTATTGCTGTTATGATGTATAAAAGGAAGAAGAGCGTTGATGTTAACGACTTCTCAATCCTAAGAAAGTAGAGGGGTAGGCAGATGAAGGTAATACTATTGTTTGTAATACTAACGCCGCTTATAGGTTTCCTGATAAACGGTATCTTTGGCAAGTGGACAAAACCTGTAGCGGGTATCATAGCGGCAAGTGCCCTTGGCATATCTTTTATCTTAGGCCTCTTCCCCATAATAGCAGTTTTAAAGGGGCACATTGTTGAATATACCTATTTTACATGGATGCCGCTAAAAGAGGTTGTTGTTCCCTTTGGCTTGAGGGTCGATTATGTAAGCGCAATAATGCTCTTTGTTGTTACATTCGTTTCATGGATGATACACATCTATTCTAATGGCTACATGGCTGGTGATAGAGGTTATGCAAGGTATTTTGCTTACCTGAACATGTTTGTTACAGCTATGTTGATACTGGTTTTGGGAAATAACTACCTTCTCATGTTTGTTGGATGGGAAGGCGTTGGACTTGCATCGTACCTGTTGATTGGTTTCTGGTATGAGAAGAGCACTGCTGCCGATGCAGGAGAGAAGGCTTTTGTTGTGAACAGAATTGGTGATGCTGGCTTCATTATCGGAATTCTGTATCTGGTTTACTATTTCGGAAGCGTTACATACTCAAATGTTTTCCCGAGGGCTGAGCATGTGCTTGGGTATGGTTCTACCGCTGCAACCATTATAGGTCTGGCTCTGTTTGTGGGTGCCGTAGGAAAATCAGCCCAGTTTCCTCTCTATATCTGGTTGACCGATGCTATGGAAGGTCCTACGCCTGTATCATCACTTATTCACGCTGCAACGATGGTTACAGCTGGCGTTTACATGGTAGCGAGGTCAAATGCCATATATTCTCTTTCACCCATAGCTCAGGAGGTTGTGGCGAGTATAGGTGCATTTACAGCGTTTTATGCGGCGACAATGGCCATTACGCATAAGGATATTAAGAGGATTCTTGCCTACTCTACACTTTCTCAGCTTGGATACATGTTTATCGGTGTTGGAATAGGGGCTTATTGGACAGGTCTATTCCACCTGATGACACACGCATTCTTTAAAGGCCTCCTGTTCCTTGCTGCTGGAGCTGTTATGCACTCCATGAGGGGACTACTCTCTATAGACTTGATGGGTGGCTTGAAAAAGTATATGCCTCAAACAGCCATTTTAATGGTTATAGCCTCTCTTGCCATATCGGGTATTCCTCCATTTGCAGGTTTCTTCTCAAAAGATGCGATATTGGGTAAGGCTTTGGAGATGGGGCATCCCATTATCTGGATAATTGGAGAGATAACGGCGTTTATGACGGCGTTTTATATGTTTAGAATGGTGTTCAATGTTTTCTATGGCGAGGAGAAGGTTCCAGGACTCTACCACGACCTTCATACCCACGAGGCACCAAAGGTTATGACACTTCCCATGTGGGTTTTGGGAATACTATCCATAATAGGTGGTTGGGTAGGAATAAAGTTTGGCAGCCATATACCGATAGAGTGGTTTATCACTCACACTGCGCCAACAACAGAGGTTGCCCACGAGGCTCACTATCCAGAGATTGTTCTGATGGGTATATCTGTTACAATGGGTGTTT
Organism: Desulfurellaceae bacterium; assembly: GCA_015486965.1. Taxonomy (GTDB): domain Bacteria; phylum Campylobacterota_A; class Desulfurellia; order Desulfurellales; family Hippeaceae; genus Hippea. Next base: position 2,914 of record WFQQ01000152.1, on the reverse strand, counting down.
CAGGTATAATTGCTGCATGGTTAATCTATATTAAGAAAATTATCACAGCAGAGAGAATTGCAAACACATTCAAGCCCATATACACCCTCCTTGCCAACACCTACTATGTTGATGAGTTTGTTTATTGCTGCATAGTTAAACCGTTCTGGTGGGTTTCAACAAACTTCCTGTGGAAAATTGTTGATATAATTTTGATTGATAAAGGTATGGTTGATGGAACAGGTTGGATTGCAGGAAGGGTTGGAAAAGGCCTGAGAGTTCTTCAGACAGGTTTTGTGAACAACTATGCTTACTGGATTAGTTTGGGCATCATTCTGTTAAGCAGTTGGCTTCTCTTTGTTAAAATTATTTAGTTAAGGAGTTGGAGCTATGGATATGAATCAACTGCATTTTCCGATATTGACATTGATTACATTTCTCCCGCTTGTGGGAGCAGTCATCGTTGCATTTATTAGTGAAGAGCATGAAGATTTAATCAAGTATATAACATTTGGATTCCTTGCACTTGACTTTATAGTTTCACTGCCTCTCTTCTTCTACTTTGACCCAAGCACATACCAGATGCAGTTTGTGGAGAGGGTACCATGGATTCAATCCTTGGGTTTTCAATACTATGTCGGTGTTGACGGTATTAGCCTGTTTCTGGTTCTTTTGACAACATTCTTAACACCCCTTGCCCAGCTCTCCACATGGAAGGCTATAAACAGGAAGGTTAAGCTGTTCAATATTACAATTCTTCTCATGCAGACAGGTATGCTTGGTGTTTTCATCTCGCTTGACATGTTTTTGTTCTATGTGTTCTGGGAACTTCAGCTTATCCCTATGTACCTTATGATAGGTATCTGGGGCGGTCCAAACAGGGTGTTTGCGACGATGAAGTTCTTCCTCTACACCTTTGCTGGTAGTGTTCTGATGATGGTGGCAATAATGGCTCTTTACTTCCTGCACCACAAGTTTACAGGTGTTTACACTGCCGACATGGTGAAACTCATGCAATCACCACTCCCATATCACCTGCAGTTATGGTTGTTCTTGGCTTTCTTTATAGCATTTGCAATCAAGGTTCCAATGTGGCCATTCCATACATGGCTTCCCTGGGCACATGTTGAGGCACCAACGGCAGGCTCTGTGCTGCTTGCTGGAATTTTGTTAAAGATGGGAACTTACGGTTTCTTGAGGTTTAACCTACCCATGTTTCCAGATATGACCCATGCATTTGCGATATTAATTATCGTTCTTGCCATTATAGGTATATTTTACGGTGCATTTGTTGCAATGGTTCAACCAGACATCAAAAAGCTTGTTGCCTATTCGTCCGTGTCCCACCTTGGGTACTCAATGCTTGGTATGTTTGCCCTGACTCAGTCTGGTGTTGAAGGTTCTATCATGCAGATGATAAACCACGGTATATCAACTGGGGCGCTCTTCCTTGTAGTGGGTATAATATATGAGAGAAGACACACGAGGCTTATATCTGAATATGGTGGACTTGCCTATCTGGTGCCAGTGTTTGCAACATTCTTCATGATTTTCACGCTATCCTCAATTGCTGTTCCTGGCACAAACGGTTTTATTGGCGAGTTTATGGTGCTTCTGGGTGCTTTCCTTGCTAAACACATCTACGGTATCCTTGTAGCATTTGGCGGCATTTTCTCAGCCACATATATGCTTACGATGTACAAACGGGTTTTCTTTAATAAAGTTACAAACCCGAAGAATCTGGGTTTAAAGGATATGAATTTGAGGGAGTGGCTCTACCTTGTACCTCTTGTTCTGTTTGTTTTCTGGATAGGAATTTACCCCAGCACATTCCTTTCAAGGATGAGGGTATCTGTTGAACACCTGCTGAAACAGGTAAATAGAACCACTGTTGTTGAGAAAGCCAAGCAGGAGCAGGCTCTTGTAAAAACAGTGGTTGTTAAAAAAGGTTAGATGGGAGTTGGGTTATGGTTTACAGTTTGAAAGACCTTGTGGCAATTGTTCCAGAGTTAATCCTGACATTTTTTGCCTTTGCCATTCTTTTAATAGACCTGTGGCTCCCAAAAAGGGCAAAAACTGTTAACGGACTGCTCGCCCTATTTGGCGTTGTTTTCTCATTTGGCAGTGCTGCAGCTCTTTACAGCACACACATGGCTGCTTTTAATAACATGATTATAATGGACAAGGCGAGTAATTTTGCAAGCCTTGTCATGCTTCTTACGGCGTTTATTGCCATTGTTATGAGCTTTGATTTTGTCATAAGAGAGGATATAAACCTGGGTGAGTATTACGAAGTTTTGTTATTTTCTGTTGTTGCCATGCAGATTCTTGCATCTACATACAACTTGATTGTTATGTTTATTGCGGTTGAGACCCTCTCAATCGGCATGTATATCCTCACTGGTTTCTTGAGAAACAAGGATGAGAGTGTTGAAGGTGCAATGAAGTACTTTATACTTGGCTCATTTGCATCAACATTCCTGGTCTTGGGTATCGGTCTTTTCTATGGTTTGTTCGGGAGTACAGACCTAAACACGATAAGCAAAGCTTTGGCTAATGCAAACAACTTCTATAAATGGATCGCCATAGTTGCATTTTTGTTTGTATTTGTCGGTTTCGGGTTCAAGATAGCATCATTCCCGTTCCATTCTTGGACGCCCGATGTTTACGCATCTGCCCCCACACCTATGAGCGCTTTTATGTCTGTAGCACCCAAGGTGGCGGCATTCCTCGCGCTTATAAGGTTTGTTGCTGTGGGACTTGGTCCCATTGAAGCAAACTGGACTAAGGTTCTATGGATCGTCGCAGTTGCTACCATGACATTCGGTAATACGGTTGCCCTTTGGCAGAAGGATTTAAAGAGACTGCTTGGATACTCATCTATTGCCCATGCCGGGTATATGCTTGTAGGTATTACAGCAGCTAATGCATTGGG
>WFQQ01000151.1 GCA_015486965.1 Desulfurellaceae bacterium | reverse complement strand
TAAGCCGCAATATTTCATAGATAAGCTTGCATACGGCGTTGCCATGCTTGCGGCAAGCGTTTATCCAAACCAGATTCTTGTGAGAATGAGCGACTTTAAAACCAACGAGTATGCAAACCTTATAGGCGGTAGGGAGTTTGAGCCTGAAGAGGAAAACCCGATGATAGGTTTCAGGGGTGCCTCTCGCTACTACTCCGATGCCTACAGAGAGGGCTTCGCCCTTGAGTGCAAGGCTATGAAAAAGGTAAGGGATGAGTTTGGACTGACCAATGTTGCGTTGATGATTCCTTTCTGCAGAACCCCCGAGGAGGGCGAAAAGGTAATTGCTGAAATGAAGAAGAACGGTCTTGTTCAGGGTGAGAATGGCCTTGAGATATATGTGATGGCAGAGATCCCAAGTAATGTTATTTGTGCGGATGAGTTTGCTGAGATTTTTGATGGATTTTCGATAGGTTCAAATGATTTGACACAGTTAACACTTGGAATAGACAGGGATTCGGGTCTTGTTGCCCACCTGTTCGATGAGCGACATATAGCCGTTAAGAGGATGATATCAATGCTTATAGAAAGGGCTCACAAGCATGGAAAACCTGTCGGTATATGTGGACAGGGTCCGAGCGACTTTCCAGATTTTGCAGAGTTTTTGGTCGAGCAGGGCATTGACTCCATGAGCCTTAATCCAGATAGCGTGATGTCAACGATTGTTAATATTAAGAAGCTTGAGGAGAAGTTGGGAAGGTAAATTAAAGAGGGGCTTTAGCCCCTCTCTTTTTTTGGAGAGAGCTGATGTATGAGGACTCTTTCTCTATTTTAAAAGGTAGCAATAGTGATTTTTTTGATATATATGTTGAAAACTCCGTTGTTAGATTGATAGAGGCTAAGAATGGCAAAGTGGAAGGAATAAAGCTCAGCCACGAGAGGGGTGCAAGCGTAAGGCTTGTTAAGGGTTTGAGCGTTCTGTTTTCCTCCTCTTACGATGTTAGTGAGGAGAGCGTGTTCAAGATGAGTAGATTTCTGGCTGATATTTCAAACCCAAAAAAGGGAAACTTTAATATAGAGACAGGTGAAGAAAAAAGTGTTGAGATGTGCTCAGAGTATAAACCGCCAATAGAAACAATTAAAAACATTTATGAACAGTTTTGTGATGTTGCTTATAAAAACAAAAAAATAAAGCAGGTAAGCTTGACCTTTTCAGATAGATTGAAGGATATTGAAATAATAAACGAGACAGGAAACTTGTTAAAAGAGAAGAGAATTTACACTGTTCTTTATTTCGAGGTGACAGCAAGGGATGGTGATGTTTATCAGAGCTATAGAAAACCCTTTAGCTATCTTGGCGGATTTGAGTGTTTCAGGGATATAGATTTTAAAGAGCTTGCACATTCGATCTCTGATAAGCTTGACAGACTCCTTAAAGCTGACCATCTGAAGGCTGAGGAGATGACAGTTGTGTTATCCAGTGAGGCTGGCGGAACGATGATTCATGAGGCTGTTGGACACGGCCTTGAGGCTGACCTTGTTTATGAATCCATGAGCGTTTATAAAGATAGGCTTGGGGAGAAGGTGGCAAGCAGTAAGATAACCGTTGTTGACGATGCAACAAGAGCGAGGATGAGGGGTTCTTACTTTTATGATGATGAGGGCACACGGGCTGAAAATACGCTTCTTATTGAGAACGGTGTGCTTAAAAACTACATGTTTGACAAAATGTATGCTAAGTTTGCAGGGAAGAAATCCACAGGCAACTCAAGGAGGGAGTCTTTCAGGTTTGCTCCCATTGTTAGAATGTCAAATACATATATCATGCCTGGTGAAGACAACCCTGAAGAGATTGTGGCGTCTGTAAAGCACGGCCTTTTGGTTAAAAGGATGGGTGGGGGTCAGGTGAACCCGACCACGGGAGATTTTGTTTTTGAAGTGGCTGAGGGTTACAAAATTGAAAACGGCAGGGTGGGTGATATGGTAAGGGGTGCCACCCTCATAGGCAATGGACCCAGAGTGCTTGAAGAGATAGATATGGTGGGTAGCGACTTCGGTGTTGAAGTTGGAACATGTGGGAAATCGGGACAGGGTGTTCCTGTAACGGATGGAGAACCAACCTTGAGAATACCTTCCATTATGGTAGGAGGTAGTTCACTATAAAGTATGCCGCTGTTTTGGCTTATGACGGCACAGCGTACTGTGGTTTTCAAATCCAGCCCAACTGTGTTTCCATTCAGGGTGTAATCGAGCGAGTTCTCTCAACCATATTTAAAACGGAGGTTAAGATAAACTACGCTGGAAGGACAGATGCAGGGGTTCATGCACTGGGGCAGGTTATAGATTTCAAGCTACCGTTCTATATGGATAGTTACTCCCTTAAAAGGGCTTTGAACTCAACACTGCCTAAAGATATAAGGGTTCTTAACATTTTTAAGGTCTCTTGCGATTTCCACAGCAGATACTCTGCAAAGTTCAGGGAGTATCTATATTTTTGTTTTACAGGTGAAATCTTGAGCCCATTTATCAGAAACTATGTATGGCATGTAAAGGAGGAGCTCGACTTTGAGCGTATAAAAAAGATTGCAAAAATGTTTGTTGGTAGAAAGGATTTTAGCTTTGTAGCCAATGAGGATAAAGGTAAAAATTGTGTTAGAGAGGTTTATTTTTTCAGGGTGAAAAGGGTTAGAAATTTTTTGATTTTCCATGTAAGGGCAAATGGATTTTTGAGGGGCATGGTTAGAAATATGGTAGGATTGTCAATAGGTGCAGGACTAATGCACTTGCAAAAAGATATTGGTGATAATATAATTTTTGAAGTTGGAAATGTTAAATCGCACAAAGCACCGGCGTGCGGGTTATTCTTCAGAAAAGCTGGCTATTGAAAGGGGAGTGAGATGGTAGAAAAGGAAGAGGTGCAAAGAGTAGCACAACTTGCCCTGCTTGAAATAGAGCCTGAGCAGATGGATAAGTTTTCACGGCAGTTTAACGAGATTTTAGAGTATATGGAAGAGATAAACGAGCTCGACCTATCACAGTGTGAAGCGGCTTTTCACATTACAGAACTCAAGAATGTGTTCAGGGAAGATAAAGTTGAACCCTCTTACAATAGGGATGTAATTTTAAAGAATGCTCCAGACAGTGAGGATGGAGCGTTTAGGGTGCCTAAGGTTATTGAGAGGTAAATATGCTTTACAAAAAAACACTGCATGAACTTATAGAGCTTGTGGATAGGGGTGAGGTTAAGCCTTTAGAGGTTTTTGAATCCCTACTCAAAAGGATTAAAGAGAAGGATGAGAAAATAAACGCCTATGTTAACTATTTTGAGGAGTATGAAGCGAACGATCGAGTTGGAATTTTAAAGGGATTGCCGTTGGCGGTTAAAGATAATATGCACATAGAGGGAAAACCGACAACATGCTCATCCAGGATGCTTTCAAACTTTATAGCAATCTTTGATGCTACTGCAGTTAGAAAACTCAAGGAGAATGGGGCTACATTTATAGGAAAGACCAACTTGGATGAGTTTGCCATGGGCTCTTCTACTGAAACTTCGTATTATGGTGTAACAAAGAACCCGTGGGATACAACGCGTGTGCCTGGTGGTTCAAGTGGTGGCTCTGCAGCTGCAGTGGCAAGTGGTGAGGCTATAGCTGCCCTTGGCTCAGATACAGGGGGTTCCATCAGACAGCCCGCATCCCTTTGTGGTGTTGTGGGTTTAAAGCCCACATATGGAAGGGTTTCGAGGTTTGGTCTTGTTGCTTTTGCCTCAAGTTTAGACCAGATAGGACCCATTACTAGGGATGTGCGTGATGCAGCTATCTTAATGAACATAATTTGCGGGTTTGATCCGAAAGACTCCACAAGCGCGAGAGTGGAGTGTGAGGATTTCACCAGATATTTGAATCAGAGTATAAATGGTATGAAAGTAGGCATATACGAAAAATCGTTGATGGATTGCTCACAAGATGTTCAGGTAGCGATGGAGGAGTCTGTTAGGATTTTGGAGTCTTTGGGCTGTAAGGTTTCTCCGATCGAACTACCCCATGCCAAATATGCCGTTTCAGATTACTACATAATTGCCCCTGCTGAGGCTTCGAGCAATCTGGCAAGGTATGACGGTGTTAAGTACGGTTTCAGGGCGGAAGAGTTTAAAGATTTAAAGGAGATGTACATAAAAACCCGTTGGCAGGGTTTTGGTGAAGAGGTAAAAAGAAGGATAATGCTTGGGACATATGTGCTCTCAAGTGGTTACTACGATGCTTACTATTTGAAAGCTCAGAAACTAAGGGGTCTTATAAAGCAGGATTTCGATAACCTTTTCAAGGAGTATCACTGTATAATTTCCCCGACTACACCTACCGAGGCTTTCAAAATAGGTGAAAAGGCAGACAATCCTCTTCAGATGTATCTTTCAGACATTTTCACCATCCCAGCAAATCTGACGGCTATACCTGCCATCAGCATACCAAACGGTTTATCAAAAAACGGTTTGCCATTGGGCTTGCAGATTATGGCCGATGTTTTTAGAGAGGATATAATATTCAAGGTGGCATCGGCGTTTGAGAGAGAGTTTAATATCAGGGACAAGCTCCCGCTTGATTGAGGTAGAAAAAATGGCAAAGATTTGGGTTAGGATTGATATGGTCAACGGCGACTGCTATGTGGGCTCCATAGATAATTTTTATGATGAGGACGATGACCTTTTTCTCTTTTTAGAGGAGCAGGCTTACCTTGGTTTGAAAATAGACAATGTACACAGATGCCATGATAAAGGTGGCAAGATTGAGCTTGAGCCACTGGACACAGAGAGCTCTCATTACAAAGATAGCATGATAATAATGAACACAGATAACATTTTAACAATAAAATTCTTAAAAGAGGACTCAGAGCTTGTAAAAAAGATTTCCGTTAAGCCCAAAAAAGAGAGTGTCATTAAAGATGCAAAGAATGTGTTGAGGTTTAAACCAAAAAAGAAGGGGAAGGTGTGAGCATGGCTAAGAAACTCACTAAAAAGGATGTTATAGATGCCCTGTATAATGTTATAGATATGGAGATAGGGCTTGATATTGTTAACCTTGGATTTGTATACGGCATTGATATTGACGAAGATAATGTTGTCAAGGTTGTTATGACGCTTACAACCCCTGGATGCCCCCTTGTTGTTCCCATTCAGGAGGATATTGTGAACAGACTCAAAGAGATAGGGGCAAAGGATGTGATAGTGGACATAGTGTATGATCCACCGTGGAATCCTTCCATGATGAGTGAAGAGGCTCGCAAGAAGCTACTCGGAGAGTAATGTCTTTGGGTTGTGCAATCATAACCTATAACGAGGAAAAAAATCTCGAGAGGGCACTTAAGAGCGTCTCTTTTTGCGATGAAATCGTTGTTGTCGATTCTGGGAGTACAGATGGAACTTTGCAGATAGCAAGGAGATATACAGACAAGATTTACTACAACAGGTGGCCTGGCTTTGGGAGGCAGAAGAACTTTGCAATTGGTAAGTTAACTACGGACTGGGTGTTGAATATAGATGCCGACGAAGTTGTATCCGATGAACTTAAAAATGAAATGCTTTCAGAGTTGAAAAATCCAAAAGCAGAGGCGTATGCTATTAATATACAGCTTGTTTTTATGGGAAAACCATTGAGGTTCGGTGGAACATACCCCGATTATCACATAAGGCTATTCAAAAGGGGTCACTTTTCTTTTAGAGAGGATAGTGTTCATGAAGGGGTTGATGCAAAGGCTAAAAAACTTAAAAATCCTATCTATCACTATAGCTACGAAAACTTAGAAGAGTATTTTAGCAAATTCAATAGATACACAACTCTTATTGCGCAGAAACACTACAGTGAGGGGAAAAGGGTTGGCAAACTCTTTCCCTTTGTACGGTTTGGGTTTGAGCTTTTCAAGCGGTTTGTTTTGAAAGCGGCTTTTTTGGATGGATACCCTGGCATATTGTATGCCATGCTGTCGAGTTTCTACACATTTGTAAAGTATGCCAAACTTGTTGAACTCGAAAAGTGATTCTTTTATTCTTTGCCCTTTTCCTGCTTCTTATATTTTTAGCCCGCTATAACTTTTTCAGGGTGCCGCATAGAGGCATTTTGGTGCTTTTATACCACAGAATAAGCGATGAAAAGACGGGTAGCTCTCTTGACAAATTTTCTATCAGTTTAAAGAGCTTTGAGCGTCAGGTTTATACACTCAAAAAGAGGGGATTTCTCAATGCAGACCCTGACAATATAGAGGAAATTTCAAAAAAGAGGTTATACCTGAAGAACAGGTATGTTATGTTTACCTTTGATGATGGTTATAAAGATAACCTTCAGGCTGCCAAGATTTTAAAAAAGTATGGGTATTCTGGGCTATTTTTCATAAGCACAGCCTATCTGGGTGGAAAGCTCAACGGTGTTGAAATGCTTACAGAAGAGGATCTTATAAATTTGAGAGGGTCTGGAATGTTTTTGGGCAGCCACTCACATGAACATGTTAAGCTCTCTGAACTCCCACCTTCACAGATGAAAGCACAGATAGAAAAGTCGTTCAAACTACTATCCAAATATCAGAAAGTGGAAGATTTTGCCTATCCTTTTGGGAATTATAGCGAAGAAGTTATAGAGCTTGTTAAATCCTTGGGTTTCAAGAGGGCTTACATTATTGGACAAAAGATTTACAGACCGCATATACACTCAGCATTCAAGATTCCCCGCTCCATTATGAGAAGAGATTTAAACAAGATAGATTTTTACTTAATAATAACTCGGGGTAGAGCAAGATTCTAACTTCCGCTTAATTTTTTTCTTGACTTTTGGTTTAATTTAGTTATAAATAATACTACAAAAATAGGCCTACAAAGGTTGGAATTTATTTTATTAGTGGAGGTGCTTTATGGCAGAGGGAAAGTTAGCTAATCCGGGGCCATTAGGGTTGGCAGGCTTTGCATTGACAACTTTTGTTCTGAGTTGTCAAAATGCAGGGCTTATTCCTAACGATGGCGGCTTATGGGCAACTGTTCCATTGGCTATGTTTTACGGTGGTTTAATCCAGTTGTGTGCAGGAATGTTGGAGTTCAAAACGGGTAACACTTTTGGTGTAACTGCGTTCAGCTCTTACGGCGCATTCTGGATGGCTTTTGCTTTTTATGTAATTTTCTTCAAGATAGGTATAGTTCCAGCAAAAGCATTCGGCGATGGTGTGGGAATTTTCTTACTTGCTTGGACAATTTTCACTACATACATGACTATACTCACATTTTTCTCAAAACATGGTACCCTTATTGCCATTTTTGTAGTGTTAGAAATTACCTTCATTCTATTGGTAATTGGACACTATTCTGGAAGTGCAGGCATTACGAGAATTGGCGGTTGGGCAGGTATAATAACAGCATTGCTTGCATGGTATGGTTCTTGGGAGGGAATAAAACCTCAGTTTACTGGAGAGTAGTTGCAGGTATAATCGCAATGGGGGACTTGACAAAAGTCCCCCATTTTTTTATGCTTGTGTGCAATTAATTAATTTTTGAGGGAGGATTTAAGCCCGATGAAGATGTCAGAGAAGATTAAGTCGTATAGAAAGAAGCAGGGGTTGACGCTTAAAGCTCTCGCTGAGAAGGTGGGTTGCACAGATGCCTATATTTCCCAGATAGAAACGGGTAAAGCTGTCCCTTCGATAAGTGTGTTGCAGAAAATTGCCAAGGCTCTCGATGTTCAGGTTAGGGATCTTTTGAGTGATGAGCAGACAAACGATAAGATATTTCTCACCAAAGAGGAGAGAACCCAGATTATATATCCAGGTAGCCACATCTATGCTGAGCTACTTGTGGCAAAGATATCAAACAAAGCCATGGAGCCTTTGTATAAGGTTGTTCCTGTGGGCTGTGGCTCTAAAGGTGACCACAGGCATGCTGGTGAGGAGTTTGGCTACATACTCAAAGGAAAACTTGAGCTGAGGGTTGGCGATCAGGTAAAAGTTTTGGGGCCTGGAGATAGTTTCTACTTCTCATCAACACAACCCCACTCCTACAGAAATGTGGGAGATGTTGATGTTGAAACTATCTGGGTTGTTAGTCCGCCTGTTCTTTAGAGTCTGTAGAGTTGAGCAGACCTTTTTTTGAAGATAATCTCTTTTTCAAGGGGTAGAGATGGTAGGTGGTTATCTTTAGAGGTAATATAAAACAGGTAGCCACCTCTAATCTTGTTTTTAATCTCTAAAAGTAGAGGTTCCACTCTTAACGCCCTTACCGTTATAACATCGCAATATATCTTTTTTTCTAAATCTTCCACTCTGCTGTTTAAGATGGTGCACTTTAAGTTGAGTTTTGCACACACATAGTGTAAGAATCCACACTTTTTATAGTTTGGTTCGATTAGGGTTATCTTGAGGGATGGGTTGTAAATTTTTAATACAACAGCTGGAAAGCCTGCACCCGTTCCTATATCTGCAATATTTAAACTTGCATCTTTAAAAAACTTAAAAAAGAGAAGGGACGGTGCGATAAGCTGGCTGACTATATTTGTCTTTCTTTTGGATATCAAAGCAAGGTTTCTATTCCACTCATTGAGAATCTCTATATAGGTTATAAAATTTTCTGTGTTGGCAGGTGGTATATCAACCTTTTTGAAGGCTTTCTCAAGCTGAGTTTTTAAATCTGTCATTATGTTTTTTTAGGTAGACCATGAGGATTGATATTGCTGCGGGTGTCACCCCCGATATTCTCATGGCTTGACCTATTGAGGTGGGTTTTATCTCCATGAGCTTGCCCCTAACCTCATTTGAGAGTCCCCCAACTTTTGTATAATCGAAATCTTCAGGTATTTTCAGGTTCTCGTATTTTTTGAATTTCTCTATCTGTTGCTTTTGCATTGTCAGATAGCCTTCATATTTAATATCTATTTCAACCTCTTGTTTTATAAATTTATCGAGTTCTTCGAGCTCTGGATGGAGCTCCCTCAGTTTATCGTAGTTTAGCTCTGTTCTCCTTAAAAGCTTTGCCAGATCTGTTTTTGTCTTTATTATCTCTGTACCTAACATTTTGAGTTTTTTGTTGGTCTCTTCGGTTGGAAATATAAATGTGGTTTTTAGCCGTTTTATTACCTCTTCAATCTTTCTCCTTTGCTCCATAATCATTTCATATTCATCTCTGCTCAGAAGCCCTGCCCTGAAAGATTTTTCAGCAAGCCTGAGATGGGTGTTATCCTCTCTCAAAATCAGTCTGTATTCAGCCCTTGATGTAAACATTCTATATGGCTCTTTCGTTCCTTTTGTTACAAGGTCGTCTATTAAAACCCCTGTGTATGCCTCATCTCGCCCCAGAATGAAAGGCTCTTTACCAAGCAGATAGAAGGCGGCATTAATACCCGCTATTATGCCTTGAGAGGCTGCTTCCTCATATCCGCTTGTGCCATTTATCTGACCTGCAAGGAATAGTCCCCTGATTTTTTTTGTTTCGAGTGACTGTTTGAGCTGTGTTGGGTCAACAAAGTCGTACTCTATGGCATAACCGGGTCGCATAATTTCTACCTTTTCAAGTCCCTTTATTGTCCTTAAAAAGTTTAGTTGGACTTCATAGCTCATCGATGTGTGTAGCCCATCGGCGTATATTTCTGTGGATTTTTCATCCTGTGGCTCCAAAAATATTTGATGCTGTTTCTTTTCGAAAAACTTAACAACTTTATCCTCTATAGAGGGGCAGTATCTTGGCCCAACAGATTCCACAATTCCGCTGTAAAGGGGTGATTGGTCGAGGTTTTTTAGAATAACCTCATGGGTTTTTTCGTTTGTATAGGTCAGATAACAAGGAATGTTTGGTCTGTTGAGCTCTTTTGTTCTAAAGGAAAAGGGTATGGGCTCATCGTCTCCCGGTTGAGGTATAAGTGCATCAAAATCTATAGTTCTTGCATCGAGCCTTGGTGTTGTGCCTGTTTTTAACCTTGACACTTTCAAACCCAACTTTCTAAGGCTGTCTGACAGTTTTTCTGAGGGCGGTTCCCAAGCCCTTCCCGCAGAGTATGTATTTAGTCCTATAAATATTTTCCCTTTCATAAAAGTTCCAGTGGTAATCACGACAGCCTTTGAATAGTATTCGTTACCCAGGTTTGTTCTCACGCCTCTAACTTCGTTGTTTTCTACTAATATTTCATCCACCATCTCCTGTTTTATGTCGAGATTTTTCTGGTGTTCAAGGGTGTATTTCATTCTTAATCTGTAGGCTGTCATGTCTGCCTGCGCCCTTGATGACCAGACTGCGGGGCCCTTGCTCCTGTTTAGAATTTTAAACTGTAAGCCTGTTTCATCTATGTTTCGTGCCATTTCTCCGCCAAGGATGTCAACCTCTTTTACTAAGTGACCCTTTGCCAATCCTCCGATGGCTGGGTTACAACTCATCTGTCCAATTGAGTCTAAAGCTATGGTTAAAAGTAGCGTATTCATCCCCAGTCTGGCATTAATGAGAGATGCCTCTATACCTGCATGCCCACCCCCAACAATTATAACATCGTAGCTCTTTGGATACCTCATCTTCACATCCCCTAATGTTTCACGTGAAACATTTACTTTCCTATGCAGAAGTTTTTAAACATAACTTCCAACATGTCTTCGTTTGTTATTCTCCCAATCACTTCATCTAAATAATCTGTAAGAGATAAAAAGTCAACCCCTATAAGTGCTGGGTCTATATCGTTGTCTATATCTTGCTCCAATTGTTCACACATCTCAATAGCTTTTTTAAGAGATTCCATCTGAGAGGCGTTCAATGAGATGAGCTCTCTATCGCTAAAGCCCTTTAAAGCTATTGATTCAAGTTTATCTTCAAGCTGTTTTAATCCCATCCCTGTTTTGCAGGAGATTTGAACTTTATGCTTAAACGGTATTTTTGAAAGCTCTATCTTTTGCCCAAGGTCTGATTTATTAATAACAGCAACAACCTCGCTATTAATCTTTTTAAGCTTTTCTATAATCTGCAAATCCTCATCGGAGAGCTCTGATGAGCTGTCAAAAACAGCAAGTACTATGTCTGCCCTATCTATAGCCCTGAGACTGCGCTCAACTCCGATTTTCTCAACAACATCTTCAGTTTTTCGGATTCCAGCTGTATCTAAAATAGAAAAGGGAATTCCCTTTATGCTGAAACTCTCTTTGACTATATCCCTTGTCGTACCGGGAATGTCAGTTACAATAGCAGACTCCTGTCCAACTATAAGATTTAAAAGAGAGGACTTGCCAACATTGGGTTTTCCTACAATTGTAAGAACCATGCCATTGAAGAGGTTGTTTCCATACTTTGCGGCTCGGTAGATTTTTTTTAGGTTCTCCTTAATTTCACTAACCATTTTTAACCTTTCGGCTTGGGTTATACTGCTTAAATCTTCCTCTGGATGGTCTATTCTAACCTCGTTCTCTGCCATCAGAAAGAGTATCTTATCTCTAATATCATCCAGGGTTGACCTAAACTGACCTTGGAGTTGCCTTTCTGCAACCTTCAATGCCCTTTCAGTTTTCGCTGATATCACCTTTGCGACGGCTTCTGCCTGAGATAGGTCAAGTTTCCCGTTTAAAAAAGCCCTTTTCGTAAACTCGCCTGGTTCTGCCAATCTGGCACCGACTTCAAAGAGCCTTTCTAAAATTTTATTCATACATACAAGACCGCCGTGTGCGTTTATCTCAAACAGATCCTCACCAGTGTAGCTTTTCGGTGCTTTGTGGATGTTTACAAGAACTTCGTCTATCACATCTCCAAATTTATCTTTTATAAATCCGTAGTAAATTTTTCTGTGTTCGTATGGAGGTTTTTTTGAGAAAACCTTTTCTAAAAGGCTTAAGCTTCCTTTTCCACTTACCCTTATAACGCCAATAGCAGCTTCAACCTGGCCGGATGCAATTGCTGCGATAATGTCATCGTCATGCTTCTGCATTTTTATGCTTGAGCTTTTTTTCTTGAGCTTTAAGGATTTGTGAGTCGATAAATTGTTGCAAGAGTGTTAAGATATTATTTGTTGTCCAGTAAAGAACCAAGCCTGAAGGAAAGCTCATAAACATAATTGTGAATATAACAGGCAAGAACATCATGAGCTTTTGCTGGGTTGGGTCACCAGTTGCTGGTGTCAGCTTTTGCTGTATATACATCGTTATACCCATGATAATGGGAAGTATGTAGTATGGGTCTTTTGAGCTTAGGTCTGTAATCCAGAGGACAAAAGGGGCTCCCCTTAATTCTATTGCATTGAGCAGGACATTATAGAGGGCAAAGAATACAGGTATCTGTATCAGCATGGGCAGGCAGCCGCCGAATGGGTTTACTTTGTGTTTTTTGTAAAGTTCCATTGTAGCTTTGTTGAGCTGGTCTGGTTTGCCCTTGTATTTTGCTTGTAGCTCTTTTAGTTTCGGCTGAAGTTTTGCCATTTCACGCATAGATTTGTAAGACTTGTAGGATAGAGGGTAGAACACAATCCTGATTAAGAGTGTTAAAACTATAATGGCAACGCCGTAATTGCCAAATATCGAGTAAAGCCAGTTAAGAACATAGAGAAGTGGTTTCCCAATAAAACCAAACATGCCAAATCTAATGATTTTGTCCAACTTGTGATCCACAGCGGCTATTGTTTCTGAACTCTTTGGTCCCGCATAGATTTCAAGTTGAGATGGAGAGGTTAGGTTTGCGTAAATATAATGACCATCTTTGAGTTTTGTGTAGCCCGCAAGTAGGGAGTTTGAGTTTAGTGGTATAAAGGCAAAGCAGAAATACTTACTCTCTAAAGCTATCCAGTGTATATCCATGTCTGGCTTAATTTTTTTATCGGTTTTAATTTTGTCGTTATCCACAAGTGCAACTGCTCCGAGGTGTGAGTATTTTTTCTTCTGTAAGTCACCCAGGTCGGGTCCAGCATATACGGAGAACTCCTCTTTAAACAATTTGCCGTTTTTAAAAACCTTGACTGAGAAGTCAAAGGCATAAATACTGTTCCTGAAGGTGAAACTCTTTATAATAGTGTATATACCGTTTGTTTTCTTAAGCAGAAGCACTGCCT
>WFQQ01000150.1 GCA_015486965.1 Desulfurellaceae bacterium | reverse complement strand
TAAGTAGGGTGTGGGTGTAGGATTAGACCCCCCACCTCCACCACCTCCACCGCATGAGTAAAGCGCAAAAGAAAAAAGAAAAATTCCTAAAACAAGCAGTTTTTTTGCATTCATAACAGCATTATTTATACTAAACAACATCTTAACAGGCAAATAAAAAATGGGGATTTATTTTTTTGACTTTTTCCTTCAAAACATTGTATAAGTAAAAGGCATGAGTGGGAACTACATCTCATCTTTAGTTCACGATACGATTGCCATAATAACCATAATTAACCCAATAGCGGCAGCAAGTATTATGATTAGCATGCTTGCCGATAGCTCCCCTCAATTTGTTAGACCCATTGCTTACAAGGCAACCCTTACACTCTTGGTAGCCTCATTTGTAACACTGTTTGGTGGAGAGTTTATATTTAAGCTGTTTGGTATAAACACCCTATCGCTAAAGGTTATAGGTGGCATAATATTGATGATGATAGCAATAAATATGGCATACGGTCATCACAGTAAAGGTAAACACACAGAAGAAGAGCATGATGAAGCTCAGGATAAAGAGGACATATCCATCGTACCCATAGGCATTCCAATTCTATTTGGTCCCGGTCTTATAGCCACCATAATTGTTCTTCAGAGCAACACAACAGAGCAATTTTCCGTGTTTGTTGCATATATGCTTATAGGCATTTCTATTGTAATAGCATCAGTTTTAACATTTTTCACACTCTACTATGCGGTTGCCATAGATAGGCTTCTCGGCGTAACGGGAATGAAAATATTAACACGAATAATGGGCTTAATCGTCGGAGCAATAGCATCCCAATTCCTCATAAGCGGTATTAAAGGCTTGTGGGGTGGGTAGTTATTAAGCCTTTCCTAATAATAAAGCACAACCAAAAGTTTATTTTCTAAACAGTTTGCTCCGCAAAAACCTCATGATGCTCAACCTTTTCTTCAAACTCTAACAGAAAATCTTTGTCTTCTTCGTAATATTTGGCTTTTTCGTAGTCGTCACCTGCGAACTTTTTAATGGCATCAATATCTTTCCAAAAGGTAAGTAAAGTAAAATGAGCAACATCTTCTTCTTTTTTTCTTAAGAAAATGAGTTTTATAAAACCTTCTGTGTTTCTGTAATCTGGTATTGCTCTTTTGATTAAAAAATCAGAATATCTCTCAAAATCCTCAACCTTTGTCCTGCCGTGCCAGATTCGAGCTATCATATAATCCCCCCTGCAAAAAGATTTTCATTTATTATAGTTTTAAGGATTTCAAAAAATCAACAAATAGTGTATAAAGCTTAGTATGTATCATCCGATTTTTGGCACATTTTTGAGGAGATACAAGAGGTTTCTTGTTGATATTTTACTTGATAACGGTGAAATGATAACTGCCCACTGCACAAACACAGGCAGTCTAAAAAGCTGCCTGATAGAAAATGCACCAGTAGTTTTAAGCAAAGCTAATAACATAAGCAGGAAAACAAAATATACATGGGAGATGATAAAGGTTAGGGGAACATGGATGGGTGTAAATACTCAAAGGGCAAATGAAATTGCTTTTGAACTTTTGAAACAGAATAAAATTAAGGGATTTGAAAACCTAAAGTTCTTAAAAAGAGAGGTAAAATTTGACTCAAGCAGATTTGATATTTACGCCGAAAGCGATAGGGAAAAAATATTTATAGAGGTAAAAAATGTAACATACAGAGAGGGTGATTTTGCACTGTTTCCAGATGCTGAAACAAAGAGAGGTCAGAAACACATTGAGCAGTTGTTAAAAGCGAAAGAAAAAGGTTTTAGAGTTGCACTGTTTTTCATAATACAAAGAGACGATGTTAAGCTATTCAAAGCAGCCGATGAAATCGATCCCATATACGCAAAACTTCTTTTAAAAGCTTACAGAAACGGTGTTGAAATTTTACCAATCATGGTAAAAGCCTATCCCAATGGGTGGGATTTTGTTAAAATCCTTGAGTTCAAGGTTTAACTTTAAGGCTCTCGATAAAATCTTTGATTTTTCTGTAATGCGTTCCCTTCCAGTAAATCTTGCCGCAGCTACCACACATTTTAAATTCAGAGCACGCCTCTTTTGTTTTCTGTGGTAACTTATCCAAAACCCTACTCTTGGGGACTGAGATAAGCTTACTGTTGCATACTGGACATCTGCTAAACGGTTTTATTAGAGAAAACAGGTCAAATCTGGCTACAACCTCTTTTACTTGCTCTTTTAATTTAGTATTTCTCACAAAATAGCCCTTCTCTACCCTTCCATTTTTTAATATACCTATATCCCTTGTTAACACAATCCTGTTTTGCTCATTGGAAATGTTAATAATCTCGCTATCCGAGAAATCGTTTCTATACAAGGTGTCAAAGCCTAAAATCCTCAAAAATCGAGCCAACCTTCCAAGGTGAACATCGGCTACAAACTTTCTCTCCCTTAAAGGCTTGTTATCCTTCAAATTCGAAATATCTATGGACTCAAAAACAGGGTAAACAGCAACAAAATCACCATCTTTCAGGTTATACTCAAAACCCGACACCTCATTGTTTACAACAACCAAATCAACCTCTGTGTGAGGAACACCTAAGGCTTCAATTGCATCCTTAACAGACGGTTTACCATGAAACCTGTATTCAAACCTTCTAAACTTCAGTTTGTTATCTAAGAAATCATTAAGTTCGGCGTAGAAGCGAAAAAAGACACTATTCATGAAAGCATGACAATTCAAGTTTTACTTTTTGGAAAGTAGCTTTAAAAACCCTTCCTCGGGCATTGGCTTATAGAAATAGTAACCCTGAAAGTAGTCGCACCCCATATCTGTCAAAATCTTAAACTGCTCCTGTGTTTCAACGCCTTCTGCAACAGTCTTAACACCAAGCTTACTTGCAAGATAAATAATAGAATCCACGATGCTTCTAACCTTTCTATCTTTCACGATTTTTCTTATAAACGAAATATCTATTTTTAGAACATCTATAGGCATATTGGAGAGATGGGAAAGCGAAGAGTATCCCGTGCCAAAGTCGTCAAGGTAAAAATATACGCCAAGCTCTCTAAGACTCCTCATAAAATTCGCTATTTTTTCTGCGTTTTCCAAAAAGATGCGCTCGACTATTTCGATTCTTACATTTTTTGGCTCTATACCGTACAAATTTGACAACCTTCTTATCTCTGCATACAGATTCATCCTGCTTAGGCTCTTTTTGGATATATTTATTGATATGGGAATTTCAACCAAATCTTTTGAATAGATTTTTTTAAAAATCTTAAAAATGGTTTCTAAGTTTTTTCTCTCAACTCCAACAACAACATCCATCTGTTCTAAGTGTTCTATAAACTCTCCAGTTGGAACTATTGTGTTCTCTTTAACCCACCTTAAAAGACTCTCAGCACCAGCAACCTCTCCTTTAGCATTAACATAGGGTTGGTAATACAAGGTAAATTGCTCCTGTCTTAAGGCATTTTCAAGCTCAAGCCTCAAGCTTAATCTACTTGAAGCCTTTTTCTCAAGCTCTCTATTAAAAAACCCAACCTTTCTATCCTCTTTACTCCTTGCATCGGCAAGAGCTATCCGTGACTTGTGGAGTAGTTCATTTGCTTGAGTTCCATCTCTTGGTATCAACACCAATCCTATAACAAAATTCAAAGATATCTTTTTATTATCAACCTCGTAAGGCTTACCAAGTTCTTCCAAAACCCTATCAATCACAAGCAATACATCCAGCTCATTGTCTAAATTTTTAAGAATAAACCCAAATCTGTCGGACTCAATCCTGGCAACAAAATCGGACTCTTTCAGGCAGTTTTTTATCCTGAAACCGATCTCTTTTAGCACCTCATTTCCTTCAGAAAATCCAAAAGCTTCATTGACACTTTTAAAATTAATTGGATTAACTATACACAAAGCTCCAATATCCTTATCTAAATCGAAATATTTCAGATATTCGTTCAACTGCTTGGTAAGTGATGAGACATTGGGTAATCCTGTTATGGAGTCATAGTTAAGCAATTTATCAAGCTGTTCCTCAAGGTACTCTTTATCTGCTATCTCTTTTCCATAGGATATGTAGTTGGTAATCTTACCGTTTGTTTTGAAAGGTAAGATATTGACAAAGAAGTCCTTAATCTCCCCATTTTTTGCCTTATATTTCATGATGTTTGAAAAAACTTCGCCTCTCTTTAGCCTTGCATAGAAATCCCTTACAAACTGCTTATCATAACCACCAGCAGAGAAAATGGAGTGGTGTTTGCCTATTAACTCTTCCCTTGTGTACCCTGAAATCTCAAGTGTTTTGTCGTTAACATAGACAATGTTAAATTCACTATCTGTGATTACAATAAACTCAAACCCTCTATCCATGGCAGCTAAAGCCATTTGGGTAAATTTTTCTTTCTCGAATCTTTCAAGGGAGAACTGTATCTGAGCAGCAATTGTATTCAAAAGGTCGTATATCTTCTTATCAAACAGTTCAGGGATTTCAGAAAGGATTACCAGAGAACCTATGGGTCTTTTTCCTCTAACAACGGGAATGGCTGCACACGAGTTTATATTGAGTTCTCTGACCTGAGCAAGCATCTCTTCAGTGGACATCTTACTTTTAAGTTTATCCACTATAAACTTTGCAATATCGTTTATGATGAAAACTCTGCCATGTTTCAAGCTCTTCTGCAAAGGAAAAAACCTGGCTAAGCCATTTTCAAGGAGTTCCTCAAACTCAGACTGAGCAAAATCAACAAAATCAAGAAGTTCCTTGTTTTTAGCAGATTTTGAATAAACTTTTATCAACTTATTTTCCAAAAGTCCGATAAAGGATATTTCAACCCCCAGATAATCAACGAATACTTTGGTTATATTTTTTAAAAACTCATTTTCTGATTTTGAGTTAATAGAGAGATTGCTTACATGAAAAAGTGTGTTGTATATTCTTGACTGAAACTCAAGCTGAACCCTTTTTCTTATGTTATCTGTTATATCTTTTGATAGATCAACGAAACGGGTTATCTTACCGTCTTCAATTATGGGTATAACTGTCTTCTCAAGATAGAAACCAGAGCCATCCTTCGCTAAATTAAAAAAGAGCCCTTTATATATTTTTCCAGATTTAATGGTTTCCCAGAGCTCCTTATACACACTTTCATCTTGATAATCCGATTTAAAGATAGCTGGGGTTTTGCCCATAATCTCACTGAGACTGTAGCCTGAGATCTTCTCCACTGCCTTGTTTGCGTAGATAATTCTTCCCTTTTCATCGGTAATAAGTGCCCAATCGTGACTCTCTTCAATGGCCCTACTTAGCAAACGGGAGTTTTTTGTGAGCTCAATATTATCAAGGGCAAACGATATGTCGCTTTTTAGCTCCTCAAGCAGTGCAACACTGTCTCTGTTGAAAGAGTTTGTGTACTTATCCCCAAGAATAAACACATACCTAACCTTACCCTGTTTCTTAATCGGAATGGCGCACACAGATTTAATATTGAACATCACATAATATTCATACCAGCACTTTAGATATGGGTCTTCAAAGACATTATTTCTGTAGGACACAGCGCCAGTTGTATAAGCATCAAATGTTGCAGACCTGTTGCACTCTCCTTGCTCGCTCAAGCCTATTTTCAGGTTTGAGAGGAGTTCTGTAACATCCCTGTTTTGGGAGCGGGCATAGAGTGTAGAAACTACCTTTTTATCTTCGTCAACCGTTCCAACACCAACAGCAAAGTAGCCATAGATGTCAGACAGAATATCACACGCCCTTTTTAATAGCTTTTCTTCGTTTTCACTTCTGACTATCAGTTGATTAATTTCAGATAAGCTTCTGTAAAGTTTCTCTAAAGCCTTTTCTCTTGTTCTATCAATTATAAAAACAATACCGTGTGGTTTATCTTCTATAAAAACAGTATAAACAAAAGATTCTATATATCTAAATTCATCATTTGAAGTCTTTACCTCAACATTAATATATTCGGCGGGGAATATCTCTCCCTTTAGTCTCCTTTTTACAGCCCTTTTTATCTCATCAACCTGATTATCTGCTACAAACTGGAAAAACACCCTTCCTATAAGCTCTTCGGGGGATTCAAAACCCAGTATCTCAGCAAATTTCCTGTTCGCATGAACTATTTTACCACCATCACCATAAATGAAAACACCTATGGCGTTTGAATATTCGAATGCTTTTAAGACAGAATCTGTCAAGCAATCCCCCTTTTTTTCTGATTAACAACTCACTTTTAACATATTATTAACAATTAGTCCAGAAAAATATGTAATTAAATTTCAAAATTTACTATACTTACATATATCTGAATAATCACAATATGCGCAATGGGAGCCACAGAGAGGATAGAAGTAGTCAGAGTTTTTTATATGATTTATCAGGTATTCAATCACCCTTTTGTACATTTCCAGATCTTCGTACTTTACTTTAAATTCATCGAATATTTTTTCATTCTTTCCCAGAAGCACCAAAAAAGCCTCAAGCTCTTTCCCTTTGAACAGTTCATCAAGAAGAGCCAGGTAGGCAGGAAGCTGAATTGACCTGATGCACTCTTTTAATCTCTCAAGCTCACTCTTATCATACAAATATCCGTTTCTATCGAACAGGATTTTAAAATCGAACGATTTGGGTTTTTTAGCGCTCTTTCCAGTTTTATAGTCAACAACCCTAACTTTATTACCAACCAAATCAACTCTATCCAGAATACCCTTAAGATGGAGTTTCTTGCTTTTTAGCTCTTTCTCCAAAGCAAACAGT
>WFQQ01000149.1 GCA_015486965.1 Desulfurellaceae bacterium | reverse complement strand
ATTGTTAGGATTTCTGGAAGTGAGTTTGTGGATGGTGGTATAACTCCAGAGGATAATAAACCTATATTGGAGCTTGCCAAAGAGTTCGGCGCGGCTGCTATCCATGTTGGTTTGGGGAATGCTTGCGATACACCGCCATGGTATTACTCTGCGACATTTACCCCCGTTGAAAAACAGATTGAGACATTCAAGGCTATTAGAAAGTTGACAGACCTGCCCATAATTGTTGACGGTAGAATGGCAAACAAAGAGAAAATTGAACAGGCATTGAGTGAGGGTTGGGCTGATTTAATAGGTCTGGGTAAATCCTTGGCTTGCGATCAGGCGTTTGTTAAGAAGCTACAAGAGGGCAGGGAGGATGAGATTTATTACTGCGGCGGTTGTTTGCAAGGGTGTTTACTCAAAGTTAAAGCAGGTGTGGGACTTGGCTGTATTATCAACCCGTTCGTTAACAGGGATGAATTTACAAAGTCTGATAGGTCGTTAAAGTTTGTTGTGGTTGGTGGTGGTCCTGCTGGTATGGCTGCTGCTACTTATGCTGCAATGAGAGGACATTCCGTGGTTCTGTTTGAAAGGGATAAACTTGGGGGACAGTTTAACCTTGCAGTTAAACCTCCATTTAAACAATCTATGAACAGGCCTCTGCAATCTATGATTAGGGATTTGGATAGGTTTGGTGTTGATGTCAGATTCGAAGAGGCTGATTATGATAAGATTAAGGCTTTGAATCCAGATGTTGTAGTTATAGCTACAGGTGCGAATTCTATTGTTCCTAAAATAGAGGGTATAGAAAACGAAAATGTGATGGACTCGTTTAGCTACTTTGAATCGGATAAAGAGATCAAGGGTAAAAGGGCATTGGTGTTGGGTGTTGGCTTAATAGGTAGGGAAACTATGGAAGATTTGCTTTTGAATAAGGGATTTGAAGAAGTTGTGGGTGTGGATATACTTGAAAATTTACCAGAGGATTTTACACTTGCAAGATTAAGGAATAATCCAAAGGCAAAGATTATAACGGGAGCAAGGCTTGAAAGGTTTACAAGTGAGGGTGCAATAATTTCAAGAGGTGGAAAAGAAGAGAACCTGGGTAAATTTGATTTAGTTATTACAAGTATCGGAACAAAGCCCAACAGAGAGCTTTACGAAAATATAAAGGATAAGTTCGATAGAGTTGAAATAATAGGTGATGCAAATAGGGTTGCAGATATTTACGAAGCCACTCATCAGGCTTACGATTTAATAGAGAAATACTAACAACAAAAGGGGGGCTTTTTGCCTCTCTGCTTTGGAGATTAAAGGATGCCGAGAAGAAGAAAAAGGGGTAGGGTTAGATTTAGGTTTGGCAGGGTATGTTATAAACCGTGTGGAGTTCCGGCCAATACACTGGATAGCGTTATTCTGACACACGATGAGATGGAGGCAATACGGCTTGCCGATCTGGAGGGCATGTATCAGCAGGACGCAAGTGAGCTTATGCAGATTTCCCGTCCGACATTCTCAAGACTTCTTGAGAGGGCTCACAGGAAGGTAGCTGATGCTTTGATAAACTCCAAGGCAATAGAGTTGGAAGAGTGGCCGGAGACAAGAGAGAGTGGGGAGGAGCAAGATGAGTGAGGTTGGATGTCCATTTTGTAACATTGGTGAAGGGGATGTAATTTTAAAGAACGATAAGTGTTTTGCAATATTTGATAAGTATCCTGTGAACAAGGGTCACATGCTTATTGTTCCATATAGGCACTTCTCTAACTTTTTCGACGCAACATATGATGAAGTTTCAGCTATGTACAGGTTGATTTACGAGGCTAAGGCTTATCTTGATAGGGAGTATTCACCTGATGGCTATAATCTGGGTGTTAACATCGGTGATGCGGCGGGTCAGACCATCCCCCATGTGCATGTTCATCTGATCCCGAGGTATAGGGGAGATATGGAAAACCCTGCAGGCGGAGTTAGAGGTGTTATACCTGCTAAGAGGATTTATCCCTTTTAGTTTGAAAAGCCAGCTTGATTCCGTTCATTAAGCATTTTAAGGAGGGGTTAAACGGAGGATGTGTTTCAATAAACTTGCAGTACCCCTCTTTAAACCTTTTTATGGTCTGTCTTTCTTCAACTGCCATGATGAAGTACTCACCTAAAGCAAATATAACGGCTGAATAGAGAGCTGTGATAAGCTTTCCCGAAGTGAACGAGAGCCCTGTTAGAATAAAAATTATGCCAAATATAGCAGGGTGTCTCATGCATGAGAATATTCCCTCTTTGACCAATCTATCTGGCTCGGAATAACCCTTTTTTGGCTTCTTGTGGCCGTATCTTTTCAAAGTTCTACCTGCTATAATGTTTAGGAGAAGTCCGTAAAAAATAAGAAAATAGCCTGTTGGTTTGAGATATGTTCCAACTCCAGAGCTGAGCTTTGGAGATGTTGAGTTTACGATGTATATACTCATACCAAGGCATATCCAGAAGAAAAGCTTTAAAAAGAAGTTCATATTACAATTAAAGTGTTTCTTGGCTCCGATTGTCAAGATAAAACTTGCCAACTTGAATTTAGCTGTTAAAATTTGGTTTATAAAAAAGGAGAGGAGAGCTTTTATGAAAACCATTAACAAATTGCCCGAAACAAAAGGCAAATATGTTCTGATGTTTGTGAGCAACAACTGTCCTTACTGTAAACAGATGGAGAAGCTGTTGAAACAGATGGAGAAGGACTATGTGAGCAAGGGTATTGAGTTTTATGTTTTGAACATCTCAAATAACCCCGAAATTGCGCAGAGATATAACATCATGTCCACTCCATTAATATACTTTATGAACGGGAAAACTGTGGTTGGAAAGGAGTTGGGTGCTGTATCTAAGCGGACGGTTGAGCTTGAGTTAGAGGAACTTCTCAAAGCTGGTGAGTTTATTAAGAAGATTAAGAAGCTATTTGGATTCAGGACAGGATAATCAATTTTCAAACGGTTGCAATAAAACACATTTTTTGAAAACTCTATAAAAAAATAACTATTAAACCTTCGGTAGTGATAACCTCTTCGCTATAGCGTAAAGTCTCAGTGCTAGTGTGAAAAACAGGGTTAGTGTCATTACGAGCTTTCTATCGATAGGTATCTGCATCATAATGTAGAACGCAAATGCCCCGATTATGCAACACGAAGCATAGAAATCTTCTCTGAGTATTAGAGGGATTTCGCCTATTAAAACATCGCTCAAAGCCCCGCCACCTGTTCCTGTTAATGTGGCAAGGACAATAACGCCCACAATGTTGAAGCCTTTGTTGTATCCGACAATTGCTCCGATTACTGTGAAAGTTGCAAGTCCTATTGCGTCTGAAACCTTGATTATGGTTGATTTAGATACATCCTTTCTGAATATTTTATACATAGCTACACCCAGGATTACTCCTAAAAAGGCAAATGATACATCTGAATAACCGTTAAACACGGCGGGTGTTTTATTAGCCAGAACATCCCTTAAAATTCCACCGCCCAAGGCTGTCAAGAACCCCAAAACAGAGATGCCCAAGATATCCAGACGCTTGGATATTCCTTTAAAAACACCCGAAACTGCGAATGCCAAAAGCCCTATGGTGTTGAATACGAAAAAGAGGCTCATAACTTGATGTTATCTGTTAGTTTAGGATGGGTCAAGCCCTCTTTTTTAGCACCGGCTATCTATTTTTTGAAGAATGCGGGAGTGATAATAACAAATACAGTATATATCTCAAGCCTGCCAGCAAGCATGGCTGTGCTTAAAATCCATTTTACTGTAGAGGGTAGCCACGCATAGTTGTTGACCGGTCCGACTTTTCCGAAACCCGGTCCAATGTTCCCGAGAGTTGCCGCAGAAGCTCCAAGTGATGTGAGGATATCTACGCCGAACATTGAGACAAGCAGGGCGACAATGAAAAATGTGGCCATATAGAGAAAGAAGAATCCTGAAATGGAAAAGATAATATTTTTTCTTACTATTTGGCCGTTTATGGTTAATGTAAAAACACCTTTGGGGTGTATGTTATATTTAAGTTCGTTTATTGCCTGTTTAAAGAGTGTGTAAATTCTTATAACCTTAATGCTACCGCCTGTGGAGCCTGCACAGCCTCCGATAAACATGAGTATGAATAGAATAGTTTTTGCAAAGCCATTCCATTTTGAGTAGTCAGCTGTAACAAAACCTGTGGTTGTCATAATGGATACGACCTGAAAGGCGCTGTATCTAAGGGATTGAAATAGATTTTTGTATATATTTAGGTTATCGAGAGTAACAAGAAGAACTGCAGCTAAAACAATCACGGTGTAGGCTTTCAACTCTTCATCGTTTAACGCTTTAAATTTTCCAGTTAGAACCCTGAAGTGAATGGAGAAGTTTGCTCCAGCTATGAACATAAAGATTATAATCACCCAGTCTATGTATGAGGAGTGGAAATATGCAACAGAGCTATTTT
>WFQQ01000148.1 GCA_015486965.1 Desulfurellaceae bacterium | reverse complement strand
CCCTCCAGTTTGTGATAATGGGAGTAAAGGGGTTTATCAATACGAGGTGCCTATACTTTTCAGGAACGAAGCTAAGGTCGTAAAAAACCGGTGTCAGGTAGAAAAGAAGAGTCATCAAAAGACTGATAAGGTACTGGAAATCCCTGAAAAACATATTAACAGATGCCACAAAGAGGGAAAAACCGTAAACTATAAAAAATGTGGGTATAAGCATCAAAGGAAGCCAGACAAACCAATCAAACGATGGATGTTTGTGATAGAAAATTAGAAAAAGAATAATTACTGGGATTGACACTATAAAGTGGAATGCATCGTTTAAAACCTGTGCCAGGGGAAGAAAAAAACGGGGAAAGACAACCTTTTTTATCAGAGAGGCGTTGTTCAAAAATGAGCCTGCACTACCAACTATGGAGTTGCTTATCCACTGCCAAGGAAAAAGCCCAGCAATCAAGAAAAGAGTGTAGTCTTTTATATTGAATCTCATAATAATTTTAAAAACAAAGTAGAAAATAATGGCATACATTAGAGGATTTGCAATTGACCAGACATAACCCAAAGCGCTATTTTTATACCTGACCTTTATCTCTTTCTTTGTGAGCACTGTGATGAGATCAAAATAGTAAACGAGAGTCCTTTTATCCAATCAGGACACCACCGGTTGAATTCAATATTTCGACATACTTTTTTATACCAATCTCTATTGGTGTGAACTCCTTGGTGTAGCCAGCAGACCTTAATTTATCAAGGTTTGCCTGTGTAAAGGTCTGATACTTGCCCTTAAGCTCCTCTGGAAACTTAACAAACTCTATCCTAACATTGGGATAGAGCGATTGCATTATCTGTGCCACTTTAAGAAAACTCTCAGCCCTGCCTGTGCCAACATTGAAAATGCCGCTTATCTCTGGATTATTCATAAAAAAGAGATTAACCTTAACCACACATCCTATATAAACAAAATCCCTTTTAAATTTATCACTGCCCTCGAATAGCTTTATTGTGCCATCGTCCTGAATCTGGTTGTGAAAATGATAAATAACAGAAGCCATTTTGCCTTTATGATGCTCATTGGGTCCATAAACATTGAAATATCTCAAACCCACAACCTGAGTAGAGTTATCCCCTAAAGCCACTCGCCTCACATACTGGTCAAACAGAAACTTTGAGAAAGCGTAAATATTTAGCGGATACTCGCTTCTTTTCTCTTCTTTGAAACCATTCTTTCCCAAACCGTAAACGGATGCACTTGATGCATATATAAAGCGTATACTCTTATCCAAAGCGTAATTCAGCAGCAATTTTGAATACTCATAGTTGTTTCTCATCATGTATCTGCCATCTGTCTCAAGTGTATTTGAACAAGCCCCTTCATGGAACATGAGCTCAATATTTCCAAATTTGCCCAAGTTATTTATGAAATCCTCTTTGTCAACAAAGTCATAAAACTCAAGGGCGTTTAGGTTCAAATGCTTCCTCGAGTTTTTCAGGTTATCCACAATGAGAATCTCTTTTATCCCATCCTTATTTAAACCCTTCACAATATTGCTTCCTATAAAACCCGCTCCACCCGTTACTACTATCATAAAAGCCCCCACAAAGTTTTGCTCAGATTACACAAAAAGTATATAAATAAGCATGTTCAAGTTCAAGTGTATTAGCTCCTACTGCATCGACATGGAAAACAGAATGCTTGTTAAGGCAATCTGGGATGAGGGCAATGTAGATTTAGTTATATACGGTAAGCACACAGATATAGACACGCTGACCTTAATGGAGGTTGAGGGCAAGATTAAAAACGAAAACAGAAAATACCTTATCGTGGAATCCGTTAATATCTTGGATCGCTTTGACAAAATCAGGGGCTCATTCTCAAAACTATCGCTTGCCATGTTTTTTTTAGAAATCACATACAGAACCAACAGCGGCTTAAAAATCCTCCTCGACGGGCTTGAGAGACTAAAAGAGTGGGACACGCACTCATCCATCGTTTACTTTTTATATAAATTCCTTCAGGAAAACGGCGTTCTGGACTTAAACAAACTTTCTCCTTCAGAGATAGATATAATTGAAACGCTCATGCGCCAGAAAAACAGGCCTCTCCAAAAGATCGATAAAAATAGCCTGAACCTACTCAAAAACAAACTGATGAAAGAAGCGCTAAACTATATAAGCCAGCCCTTAAACACATTGAAGATGTTGAGGTTGAGTTGATGAGAGCTGTTATACAGAGGGTGAAAAGTGCAAAAGTTATCGTAAACAACAAAACAGTCGGAGAGATAGAAAAGGGTTTGCTTGTGTATCTTTGCGTATGCAGTGATGATACAGACTCAGACTTGGATTACACTGCAAAGAAAATTGCCAACATGAGAATCTTTCCAGATAGTAATGGCAAGTTTAACCTATCATTGCTCGATATCAACGGTTCATGCCTTGTCATAAGCCAGTTCACACTTGCAGCCGATACAAAGAAGGGCAACAGACCCTCTTACTTCTATGCCGCAGAACCAGAAAAGGCCAAAACTTACTATGAAAAATTCATAGAAAAAATGATAAATGAATACGGCATACACACCGAGAAAGGCGTCTTTGGTGCACACATGGAGGTTTACTCCATAAACGACGGACCTGTTACAATATACTTTGACTCCAAAAACAGGTAAATACTATTATTCCAAACATGTAAAATTAAAGGGAGAGTTGACCAATAAAGCCAAAAAGCAAAGGCCTGCTTGAGATGTTCTTTGCAACACTAATATGGGGCTCTATACCACTTTTTTCCATCTGGTGCGAATTGCCGTCCCCTGTTTTTGTGTTCTTCAGGGTATTTTTCGCCTTTCCCTTTATGTTGCTGTACTCCTTGAAAAAGCTGGGTAAAAGAGAGCTTCTCAACATAAAGCCTGCTCTACCAATAGTCCTTTCTGGAGTAGCTCTATCGCTAAACTGGATATTCTTTTTCTGGGCTATCCAGATAACAGACATAGCAACTGCCGTTGTCCTTTACTATTTTGGTCCTGTGTTCACCATTATTTTAGCAGTAATCTTTTTAAAAGAACCATTGACAAAAACCCTCATAATCTCAACAGTTGTAGCTTTCTTGGGTGCATTTTTAACCTTTGCTCCATCAATTCAAGGCAGCGGTTCTCTGTTTGGCGTGCTCATCGCTCTGCTCTCGGGCTTGCTCTACGGACTTTTAGGGTTTATCTCAAAGATAGCAACCCTTCACCATTCGTCAATCAAACTGACAACATACCAGATATTCATTGCACTATTTTTTACCCTGCCTTTTATATTTTTCTTTCCTTTTGCTCTATCGTTATACACCTTAATTCTTCTTGTAATAACAGGTGTGATACACACAGCTTTGGCTCTCTTTCTCTGGTATGACTCTCTAAACTACATAAGCGTTTCCACAAGCGCGGTATTTTCATATTTAGACCCATTTTTTGCAATAGCGTTGGGTTTTATATTTTTGGGACAGAAACCGGGACTTTTTCAGATAATAGGCGGCATATTGATATCAATTTCTGGAATAATGATCTCTATTGAGGAAAGCAGAAGATAAAATCCACCCTAAAGAGAAAAATTAGCATATAAAGTTTAACCTATCTTTATAAGAATAACACCCGCTATTATTAAAATCGTAGCCATAAACCTTAAAGAACCGTACGGCTCTTTGAGTAAAAATATGCCCATTAAAACACCGAAGAGGGAGCTAATCTGTCTTGCTCCAGCAACGGCTGAGACCTGTGTAAGTTGCATAGCACAACGATATGATAGAAAGGAGAGGGTCATAAAAAATCCACCCAAAAGCACATGTGCGGGGTTTTTTACATGGCAGTAAAACATATTTTTCCTCAAAGCAGGCTTAACCAGAATGTTCACGCTCATATAGATAAACATGAGAAGAATAACCCAGTATGTGTAAATAAAAAAATTGTGTTTTCCAACCCCAATTTTATCCACTATTGCACCAAACGAGTATATAAATCCAGCAAAAAGGGCATAACGGATATGCTTTTCTTTTAGATTTATCTTTTTGAGTTTAAGCTCCTTTAAAGGGGTATTAAGCTGAATCAGGTATGTTCCAAAAAGCGCTAAAACAATCCCTGCAAATGTTGTTATTGTAATCTTTTCACCAATTATAATGTATGCCAAAAATGGTATATAGAGCGGTGCAGTTATGCTCAAAGGGTACACAATGGACATATCCCCAGAAGCCAGAGAGTAAGCCTTGCCCGTTGATAGTTGATAGAGACTGAAAAAAATAGCGGAGAGAGAGGCAAGTGCTATTGTTTTTAGATTAAAGAATCCACTGCTTTTTATAAAAATGGCTATCACAGTCATTAAAAGTACAGAGACAGTAAACATGCTCCAGAGATATATGGTTTTAAGTTCACTTTTTTTGTAGGCAAAGTTATATGAAGCATGCATCAGGGCAGAAAATATAACGAGCAGAAAGGCTATATAGCTCATAGAGATATTCTAATTAATATTCGCCCAGGGCTTTTTTCAGCTTTGCAAGTGCCATGTAGTATCCATAGATGGCGTGGTAGTAGTTGAGTTCCGCCTGAGTTAAGTAGGTGCGTGCATCCAGCACCTCGGTTGAAGTTGTCATTCCCTGTTTGTAGCGCAGGTCTGTTATCCTAAAGTTCTCCTTAGCCTGCCTCAAACCCACCAAAGCTGTTGCAATGTTTGTCTGGGCTGTCTTTAAGTCCATATAAGCCTGCTTAACCTGAAGCTTAACCTGTTTTTTGAGTTGCAAATACCTATTGAACAGGGCAAATTTTTTGTGCTCCTGCTCCTCAACATTGTGTTTGGTTTTAAAAGAATCAAACAAAGTCCAGGTTATCTGCAAACCAAACATGGAGTTGTGGTCGTTAGAAACAGGGTTATCTGTGGCAAAGATGTTGTAACCACTCCTCTGATATTGAGCAAAAACACCCACATGGGGGTAGTACTCACTCTTCGCAAGTTTAACGGCATATCCCATCTGTTTAAGCTGTATCTCCACCTGTTTAAGCAGGGGGCTCTTTGACATGGCAACCTGATAGAGCTTATCAAGGGGCTCTTTGAACGGTTTAAATGAGTCCACATCAACAACATCGATGTTCTTGTCAACACTGTTGTTCAAAGCCACATTTAAAGCAGAAAGTGCCACTTTAAGGTTGTTTTCAGCCTTTACCTCCTGCTGAACAGCGCTTGCAAGGGCAACCTTAGATTTCAAAAGGTCGTTTAATGGAATCATACCCTCTTTGTAAAAGTTCTCTGCATCCCTAACATGGGCTTTCAATTGCTTAACAGCCTCTTTTGCCGTTTTTAAATACTTCTTGGCAAGCAAAATATTGAAGTATGCCATCTTCACATTCTCAGCAAGACTCAAAACAGCCTCTCTTTTGTAAACCTTGCTTAAACCAATGCCAAGTTTGGCTATCTCCCTCATCGATGACAGAGCAAACCCTGTGAAAACAGGTTGAGTTATTGTAATGTTCCACTTAATAGAGTTCTTATCACCCAAATTAAACTTAAAACCCAAAGCTTTAGCGTAAGGAACATCTTTCATCCTGACATAGTTGTATGTGAAATCAACCTTTGGAAACATTGAAGATGTGGCGCTCTTTTCTTTCTCAACAGCTGCCTTAATGTTCTCCTCAACAGACTTAATAAGATAACTTCTGCTCAACGCCTGTTCTATTGCTTCGTTCAGTGTATAAACCCTCTTTGCAGAAGCAAGAGACGCAAGGGTTAAAAAAAACAGCGCAAAAACAGAAACAAGAACGGTCTTTCTCATCTGAACCCCCCTTGCAATTTTAACAAAATTGGTTTCATTTGCAACCTTTTCAACACAATTCCCCATTCTTTATACTCTCTGCTACTTTTTCAACCTGCTTTCTTGTGTACTCTATACCATCTGAGTTATCTATAACCACATCAGCCATCTCCTTTTTTCTTTCTATCGGCAACTGTAAAGCAATTTTTCTCTTTGCTTCCTCTTCTTTTATTCCATCCCTCTTAATCAACCTTTCAATTTGAATTTCAGGCTTCACATAAACAACAATCACACAATTAAACAGTTTTTCGAGATTTTTCTCAAACAGTAGTGGAACATCATAAATTACAACTGCATTGGGCTCCCTTCTTTTTATGTCTTCAATTATTGCCCTTCTTTTTCTTTCCACCTCTGGATGAACAATACTTTCAAGAACTTTTAGCTTTTCTCCATCGTTTATAACCAAAGAACCAAGTTTTTTCCTGTCTATCTCTCCGTTTTCATCTAAAATTTCCCTACCAAAAACCTCTATGAGTTTAAAATAAGGTTTCTCACCCCGTTTATACACAGAGTGGGCAAGCTCATCTGCGTCTATAACATAAAAACCCCTCTCCTTAAACATTTGAGCAACGGTACTTTTTCCCGTAGCTATAGAACCTGTCAAACCTATAAATTTCATAACCTTTCTAAAGGGCAGCCTGAACACAAAGGCTTTTTTTTGCAGTAGACTTTGGCGAGCTTTACTATTAAAGCATGATATTCATTAAAAAGACCAACATCAAGGGGCAAATTCTCCATAAACAGCCTTTGTATTCCATCGTAGCTTAAATCCTCAGACAATCTGTGTCTTGATACAAGCCTCTTTGTATAGGCATCGACCACAAAAACAGGTCGTTCAAAAGCATAGAGTAGGATAGAATCTGCTGTTTCCTTTCCAACACCCTTAACAGAGAGAAGCATACTCCTCAACTTATGTGTATCCTGTTTGGATAGGCTTGATAAGCCACCATGCCCCTCTATAAAACTGGCTATACTCTTAAGATAGAGGGCTTTCTGGTTAAAAAAGCCTGCAGGTTTTATGAGCTC
This sequence comes from Desulfurellaceae bacterium, assembly GCA_015486965.1. Lineage (GTDB taxonomy): Bacteria > Campylobacterota_A > Desulfurellia > Desulfurellales > Hippeaceae > Hippea. The sequence continues at coordinate 11,549 of WFQQ01000148.1, read as the reverse complement.
TTTTAACAGACTTTCATCTACACAAACAATATCCTTTAACCTTATTACGCCTGCCTTTTTAAGGTTTGATATGGCTCTTTCAACATTACTCCATGCTGTATTCTGTGTCAAAACAGCACCAATTACGATCTCATCCTTAGTTTCTGCTGGCCACCAGTGTTGTTTGCCAAACTCTTTATAGAGTATATTGAAAATTTCAAGAAGAAGCTCTCTCATAGTGAACTTTATAACCAAAAACATCAGAGCTTTTCAAGTTGAGATTGGAGTTTATTTTTCTTATACTCAAGCAGAGGTGAGCGATGAACTTTCACAGCAGAGCCATCATACATCTAAACAATCTACACCATAACTATCAGAAGATTTCAAGTTTCGTAGGAAGAAACACAAAAATCATACCTGTAATTAAAGCAGATGCCTATGGACACGGCATCACTCGAATAGCAAAAGAGCTGTCAATATATGAAAATATAGCCTATCTCGGCATAGCTCACATAAAAGAGGGTGTTATGCTCAGAAAAAAGGGTATTAAAAAACCCATCTTGGCTATGAGTTGCGTTGACTCCTTCGATATGGAAACGATTTTAAAGGCAGATATTACCCCTGTAGTTCATAGCTTGGAGCTGCTTGAGAGGATAAAAGACTACGCCAAAACAAACGGCATAAAAATCGATATACATCTGAAATTTGACACCGGCATGGCTCGACTTGGAATAAGGGAAGAAGAGGTGGAGAGTGCACTTTCAATCTGCAGGAAAAACAAAGGCAATATCAATGTCATTGGTTTGATGTCCCACTTCAGTGATTCAGAGAGTGATTTAGACTGGACAAAGAGGCAGCTTGAAAGATTTAAAAAGGTTATCAAGCTATTCGGAGATGGTGGTATAGAGCCAGAATTTACCCATATAGCAAACACAGGGGCAATACTATCTTTAAAAGACTCTCACCTGAACTGTGTAAGACCCGGACTTGGACTCTATGGCTATCTGCCAGAGGAAAAGTTTAAGAATACAATTGACTTAAAGCCCGTTTTAGAGATACAATCACAGTTGATTAACATACATATGTTAAGGAAGGGTGAGGGCATAAGCTATGGACGAACATTCAAGGCTAAAAGGGATATGAGGGTTGGAGTTGTGGCTTTTGGCTATGCAGATGGGCTATTTAGAGCCTTGTCAAACAGGTTAAAGTGCATTATAAATGATAGGATGGTTAGCTCAATAGGAACTATCTGCATGGACATGTTTATGTGTGATTTAACAGGGATTCAGGCAAATGTTTCGGATGATGTTATAATATTGGGGAAAAGTGAAAACAACTCCATCACAGCATACGAACTTGCAGAGCAGGCAAACACAATACCTTACGAAATCTTAACAAACATCGGCAAAAGTATAAGGGTCAAAAGGGTGTATAGAAGCCAATGATGCTTATAGCTTCAATAGGAAGGGCTGTAATCGAGTTCATAAATGAACTCGGTGGCATGATTATACTATTTTTCAAGTTTATCAAAGCCATTTTTGAAAAACCGAGGATTCATTTAACCTTCGAGCAGATGTACCTAATTGGTGTAAAATCGACACTTATTGTCTCTTTAACATCAATGTTTGTAGGAATGGTAGAGGTGTTGCAAATATACCACGGCTTCCATAAGTTTGGTGCAGAGGACATGATTGGATATACCGTTGCCGTATCTTTAGGTAGAGAGCTTGCCCCCGTCCTTACGGCATTGATGATAGTGGCAAGAAATGTGTCGGCTATGGCTGCTGAGATAGGGACAATGGTGGTCACTCAGCAGATAGACGCCCTTGAGGTGATGGCTGTTAATCCTATAAACTACCTTGTTGCTCCACGAATAATTGCAACTGTCTTCATGCTTCCTGCACTGGTAATTCTTTCAAACGCCGTGGGAAATGTGGGAGGCTATCTGGTTGGCATCGGTGTTTTGCATTTAAACCCTGTAGCTTACATAAAAAATATACAAACATACATCGATATGAGTGATTTAACTTATGGTTTGATAAAGGCTGCTGTATTTGGACTGATTATATCACTTATAGGCTGCTATATGGGATCGACAACCAAAGGAGGTTCAAGGGGAGTAGGAATCTCAACAACAAAAGCTGTGGTTGCAGCAAGTATTAGTGTGCTTGTTGCGGATTACTTCTTAACGGCGTTTCTGTTCTGATTATGATTAAGGTTAAAGAGCTCAAAAAATCTTTCCATAGCCAAACGGTGCTAAACGGAGTGGATTTAGACATTGAAGAGGGTAAGATCACCGTTATAATAGGTAGAAGTGGAGCAGGGAAAAGCGTTCTTTTAAAAAATATAATTGGGCTTATGAAACCCGACAGCGGCTCTATTTTCTTCTACGACAAAGACATAACAAAGGTTAGCTACAACGAGCTTAAACAGATCAGGCTGAATTTCGGAGTTCTCTTTCAGGATGCGGCTCTGTTTGATTCACTTAATGTATTTAATAATATTGCTTTTCCTCTAATTGAGCGTAGAATTATAAAGAAAAAAAGCGAGCTAAAAAAGAAGGTTAAGGAGACGCTTAAGCTTGTGGAGCTGGAAAATATCGAGGATAAGATGCCCTCTGAGCTTTCAGGTGGTATGAAAAAGAGGGTGGGTTTAGCCCGTGCCATAGTCACAAACCCCAAGATTATCTTCTTTGACGAGCCAACAACGGGGCTCGATCCGATAACATCTATGGCTATAGCACACCTAATCAGAGACATGCAGATGAAGCTATCGACCACATGTTTTATTATAAGCCACGATCTTGCATTAACATTTAAGATTGCTGACAATATAGGATTCTTGCACGATGGAAAGATTATCGAGTTTGGGGATAAAAACACAATAAAAAACTCCCCCAACCCAGTTGTTAGGGAGTTTTTAGAAAGCTATTTTGCAGGAGAGGAAAATGGGTAATAGAAAGATTGAGCTTATAGTTGGCTTGTTTGTTTTGATAATACTTTTACTTCTGGGTTGGCTCTCTACACAGATGGGTAAGCTTACACTAAAGAAAAAACCCACCTACACAGTTTATGCAGTTTTTAGAGATGTGTCAGGGCTCAATGTTAAAACCAAAGTAAAGGTTGCAGGCGTCGATGTGGGTTATGTGAAGGATATATTCTTAAAAGACGGAAAAGCTGTAGTGGCACTGGCAATCTATAAAAACTACAAAATCCCCAAAGACTCAATCGCAATGATAAAAAGCAAAAGCCTCCTGGGTGAGAAAACGCTTGAGATACAGTTTGGAAATTCTAACCAATACCTAAGGAATGGCGACTTCATAGCAAGAACTGTGTCGCCTACAGACCTTGGGACTCTGATCACAAATATAAACAAAATCTTCAACCAACAAAACAGGCAGAATATATCAAAAGCCATAGAGAAGATAAGCGAACTTTCAGAGCAGCTGAACGAGGTTGTCTCAGAAAACAGGGCGAATATAAAGCAGGCAATTGAGAACTTCAATAAATCTATGGGTACACTGGCAAAAATCCTGAAAGAGAACAGGGATAATGTTAGAGTTGCTCTGGAAAACTTTAAAAAGTCAATGCAGATTGTCACCCAGATGCTCAAAGAAAACAGAAAGGATGTGAGGGTAGCCATAGAGAATGCAAGACAGGCAATGCAAAAACTCAATGAGACGCTTGAGAATGTCTATCTTTTAAGCAACAACCTGAAGCAGGGCAAGGGAACAATGGGGAAGTTGCTAACCGACAACTCACTGTACAACAACATAAACGGTGCATCGAGCCACATAAAAAACATATTTACCAAGATAGACCAGGGCAAGGGTACACTTGGAAAGCTTGTTAACAACGATGAAGCCTACAACAACTTAAACGACACATTGAGGAGCATAAAAGAGTACCTAACGCGTGGCGACCAGATAGCCCTGAACACCTACGCTGGCGGTGAGTATAATTTCAGGGACTCATACAGTAAAGGAATTGTGAATGTTGATATTTATACCATGCCCGATAAGTTCTACAGAATTGGCGTGGTAAATGAACTAAATTATGAGGATACAGACGACCCGTCGAGCGATGATACTGTAACGCGTTTCAATGCTGAGATAGGCAAAAGGTACTATAACTTGGTTCTAAGGGCTGGTATAATAGAGTCAACATTTGGTGCTGGTATAGATTACTACACTATGAATGATAAACTCAAGGCTTCGCTTGATGTTTTTGATTTCAACCACTCAAACGATATAAGGGACACAAATGCCCACATGAAATTTAAGTTGACCTACAGGCTTCTCAGGCATTTCGACATATTTGCAGGTATAGACGAGATATTGAATTCAAGAACAAGAACGGGATTTTTGGGTGGTGGTGTTGAATTCTCAAGCGATGACATTAAATACCTTTTGACAAAAGCTCCATCCATATCTCCTAAATAAACAGGAGCTTTCTCTTTCTTGGTATTGCACCTATACGATAGGCATAGTCAAAAAACACATTGATGGATTCCTTCTTAACATCGTCAAAATCGTAAGATATGTTCTCCGTCAGATAGGTTCGGCATTCATCCTCCGGTATGATACTTTCATACCCACTGCAAATATCTTTTATGAGCCTTTTTCCCATCTCCTTCGCCTTTAAAAACTTATCAACTACATCCTCGCTCAACGGTTTATTCGTTATCCACGCAGCAAAAACAAAGGGTAAGCCCGTAAATTCATACCATTCAAAAGCAAGGTCTAAAGACTTGCCGCCCTGCTTTAATCTCTTCAACGCCCTGTCTCCTATAACAAGCTCACAATCTGCATCACCTTCAAACACATAATCTGCAGAAACACCATATTTAAGTTTGAATATAACCATCGCCAGTGCATTGGATGTTTTTGAATTTCTGTCCAGCTTGACCACTCTTACCTTTTCAATCGGTTTATACAGAAAAAGAACAACACTCTTTACCTTTTTTAATGTGGAGATACAGCCATCTCTCAAAAGCCTATAATTCTCAGAGTTTACATACTCCACTATAGAGGTGTTGCTTATGTCAACCCTGTTCTCATAGAGAAGCCGAGCACACCTGCTCGGCACATCCGATATAAACTCAAAACTGTTTTCAACAAGATTCTTCTTAAGGGCATAGTAGAGGGGAACAGCATTCAGAAACTCAACAAGGGCGACCCTCATACCCTTCTTTCCACCTTCCTCAACCAGCCCTCTGGAGCCTCAATCTTACCCGTTTGGACTCCTGTGTAGTATTCATAAATCCTCTTTGAGTACTCTCCTATCTCGTTGTTGCCTACAACAAGGGAGCTTCCATCCTCAAACACATATTCGCCAACGGGAGATACAACGGCAGCAGTTCCAAAACCCCCTGCCTCAATAATCTCTCCGCTCTTTACACCCTCCACAAAATCATCGAGTCTGACCCTTTCCTGCCTTGTCTTTATACCCATTTTAGGTGCAAGCTCCATAATGCTCCTGCTCGTTATCGATTTGAGTATTGTGTCTGTAAACTCAGGGATTACAACTGTTCCATCCTTTAAAATATGGTAGTGATTCATTGCTCCTGCTTCTTCTATGTAGGTATTCGTTACATCCAAGTAGAGCACCTGACTTGCTCCAAACTTTTTGGCAAATTCACCAGCCCTCAACGATGCAGCGTAATTTCCCGCAGCCTTTGCACTACCTGTGCCACCAGGAACAGCCCTGTGAAACCTCTTTGTTATTAAAAGTTTGATAGGTTGTGTAAACCCCTTGGGATAGTAAGGACCACTCGGAGACATGATAACCATAAATTTGTAAGAGCTGCTTGGATGAACACCAAGGGAGTCCTCGGTTGCAAATATAAATGGTCTGATATACAAAGAAGCGCCCTCCTGCTGCGGAAACCACAACCTATCAACATCTATTAGCGCATGAATTGCTTCAATCTGCATATCCTCAGGTATGTTTGGAATACATAGAACCTCTGCAGAGTAGTTAAGTCTCTTTGCATTTTCATCTATTCTAAATGTGTAAATCTCACCATCCTCATGCTGAAACGCCTTAGCTCCTTCAAATATAGCCTGTCCATAGTGCAAAACTATAGCCCCAGGGGGTATTTCAATGGGTGCATAGGGAACTATTCGTGGATTAACCCACTCACCATCTTCACAATCCATGATAAACATGTGGTCTGTCCTCAAGACACCAAAAGGCAGAGGCTTATCAGGTTTAAAAGACTCTCCCCTTCTTTCAGCTTCTGGCTTCAACCTATAATCGATATTCATTTTTCACCTCCCGTTATATTTTCAACATAATAAAACAATACAAGAAAAATTTCAATTTAATGGAGCTTTGTTAAGTCCACTCCTCCCTTAAATTTCCCTATGAAAAATATCGATGGCATCAATAGGACAAACAGCATGGCACAGAAAAAGAACGAATCGTTGAAGGCAAGCATGGCAGACTGTCTGAGAAGCTCTTTATAGATAGCGCCATACTGCTGCATAAGGGAGTGAAAATGGAGGCTCAAAAGTTGGACAGCTTGATTAAAAGGCTCATTCAACGGCGTAAGGTTTTCCACAAGCCTCGCCTGATGAAATTGGGCCCTCCTTGTCAATATTGTCATTACAATCGATGTCCCAAAGCTACCACCAATATTTCTTATGAAATTGAAAATTCCCGAGGCATTTCCCATTTCCTCATTCTCAATATTGGAAAAGGTAACGGCAGCAAGCGGCACAAAGAACAGCGATATGGCAAACCCCTGAAGGGCTCTTGGAATAATTACACTTACAAAATCAGCCTGAAGGTTAAAGTGAGCCATCATGTCAACAGCTATAGCGTTAATTACAAGGCTTAAAAAAAGCAATTTCCGTGCATCAAACCCTCTCTCAAGGAGTTTACCCGTAATAGGCATTCCTATTAAAGTTGTCATGGCACCGGGTCCAAGAACAAGTCCTGCAAGAAATGCCGTATAACCCATTAAGTTCTGAAGATAGATAGGCAAAAGCACGATAGTGCCAAAAAAACCAAAAAAACCAAGAAACATTACAATATTGCCTATAGTGTAGTTCCTATCCTTAAAAATCTTCAAATTCACAACCGGATGTTTCACCTTTAACTCATTGTATATGAACAGAACAAACCCCACGAAAGATATTATGGCGAGCGTGGTAATAAACCTCGACTGAAACCAATCCTTTCTCTGGGCGTTATCAAGCAGAATTTGAAGTGAACCCACAGCAATGGCTAAAAGTCCCAAACCGATGTAGTCGATCCTTTCTGATTTGGCATTCTTGATATAACTCGGGTCAAACACAAACAGGTTAATCAAAAAAACGGACAGAAGTCCAACAGGTATGTTTATAAAAAATATCCACCTCCAACCCCAGTTATCGGTTATCCAGCCACCGAGCACAGGTCCAAGTATGGGTCCTACAACTACACCCATGCCAAAAACTGCCATCGCCATTCCCCTCTGCTCCTTGGGAAACGATTCAAGTAAGATTGCCTGAGATATGGGTTGTAGGGCTCCACCAGCTATACCCTGCATGAACCTTGCGACCACGAGGAGTAGAAAAGAGGGAGCATAACCACAGATAAACGAGAACAATGTGAAAGCAAGAATTGAAAAGACCAAATACCTCTTTCTCCCGAACTTTATGGCAAGCCAGCCTGTTATTGGTATTATAATTGCATTGGAGACCATATAAGATGTCAAAACCCAGGTGGATTCATCTATACTTACACTCAAGCCTCCCCTTATATGGGGTAGGGAGACATTTACTATCGTTGTATCAACTATCTCCATTAAGGTGGGGAGTATAACAGCAAGGGCAATTATCCACTTATTTGTGTTTTCTTCGCCCATCTTTATAGTAAACTACCGTCTCACAAGACATGCCGACCCTTAAAGGAACCTTGGGCAGTTTTGTGAAGACAATCTTTACAGGCACCCTTTGAACAACCTTAATCCAGTTTCCTGAAGCATTTTGGGGTGGAAACAGTGAAAAAACCTCACCCGTGCCAAATTGAATACTCTGTACTCTTCCGTAAAATGTTTTACCTGGATAGGCGTCTATCGATATCTTAACCCTTTCTCCAACCCTAATTCCATAAAGCTGAGACTCTTTGTAGTTTGCTACGATCCAAGCTCCTTCTTTCGGCACTATGGCACAAATGGGTAAGCTCGGGGCTACAAACTTACCCTCTTCCACGCTTTTTTTTGTTATAAAACCGCTGTGCGGAGCCTTAATCTCTGTGTACGAGAGATCCAATTTGGCAAGACTCATCTGACTCTCTGCCAATTTCAGAGCCCTTTTTAGGCTAATAAGCCCAACTTTAGCCTGATTTAGAACATCTTCTTTTGCCTTAAGCTTTGCCTTGAGAACCTTAAAAGATGTCAAATACTTTTCATACACATCCTTTGAAATTACACCCTTCTTAAACAATCTCTTCGCACGGTTGAAATCCCATGTTGCCTTATCGAGTTGAGCATTTGTAAGCTCGATTTCAGACTGGGCAGCCTGAATTTTTGCTTTAGCCTCGTTAATTTTGGCTTTATACACCTCAACATTTGCCTGCGCCTTCCTGTAGGCAATCTTAAATGGTTTGCTATCTATAGTGGCTATAACCTCTCCTTTTTTTACAAACTCATTATCATCAACAAAAACCTTCTTTATAATTCCTGAAACCCGTGGATTAACCCAGTATATAGTGTTTGTTATGTAGGCATCGTCTGTCGAAATATGCGTTTTTTTGTATTGAATAAACAGGTAAACACCTATTGCAAAAATTATAAGAACCAAAAGTGCAACTATCTTTTTACCCTTCACCTGCCTTCTCCTTCGCTATCCAGATAATTAAGGGCATTCTCAACCATAAGCTTTAACAGCCTTCTTACACACCTTCTCTCGCCCTCCTTAAATCCTCGAAGCAGAACTGTATCCCACATCTTTGCCTTCTCAAGCACAACCCTCTCCACATTTTTAGCTTTTTCTGTTGGATAAAGCCTGTAAGCCCTTCTATCCCTATCGTCGCTCTTTCTCGCAACATAGCCACTTAAACAGAGGCTTTTAACTGCCCTTGTGGTTGTGCTTTTATCTATTTTTAACAATTTTGACAGCTCCTCTTGTGTTATTCCTGGATTGTTAACAATATTCATAAAGAATGGGAGCTGCCCACCGCTCATATCGTAATCTTTCAAAAAAGAGTTTGCGTAAATCATGGAATATCTATATAAAATAGATACCCACTTACCCAGAGGCTCTTCACTCATGGTAAAATCATAATACAAAATAGTTTCATTTGCAACTAAATAAAAGGCCGCCCAGGCTCGATGGGGATTGTGCCTGAGCGGAGTGAAGGTGGGCAATATGTGGAAAATTTAGTGGGCATTGATATACTATCAAAAGGTCTCAGTTTGTCAAGAATAAAAAATTTTTACTTGACAATCATCAAGATACCAGTTAAACTATTAACAAGAAATAAGATGGAGGTAGTAAAAATGGAGAATATTAAAGAGTTTTTAAGGAATACACCTCTTAAGGCAACTCCTCAGAGACTGGCTATATTAAAAGAGATTCAGGAAGCAGGTCATATAGACTTGGACAGCATCTACAAAAATTTAAGTGAATCGTTTCCCTCAATGTCCCTTGCAACAGTTTATAAGAACATACACATGTTAAAGCAGTACGGGGTTATAAGAGAGCTAACCATAAGCGGAGCAAAAAGCAAATACGAGATAGCCTACCAAAAACCACACCACCATCTTATCTGCAAGGTATGTGGCAAAGTAATGGACATTGAGGTGGATACAAACTTCTTAAAACAGCAGCTCAAAAACCTCAAAGATTTCGATGTCTCAAACTGCGATATCTACTGCTATGGAGTCTGCGAGGATTGCAAGCATAAGTCTCGCAACTAAAGAACCTTCCTTAAATATTGGGCAGTGTAAGAGTTGAATTTTTCTGCAACCTCTCGGGGTGTGCCGAAAGCTACAATTTGGCCCCCCCTGTCTCCACTATCTGGACCGAGGTCTAAAATATAATCTGCGCTCTTCAATATATCGAGGTTGTGTTCTATAACAACAACGCTATTCCCACTCTCAACAAGCCTTTTCAGAACATCTATAAGTTTTTTCACATCGTCCGCATGGAGGCCAATTGAGGGCTCATCTAATAAGTACAGTGTATGGCCAACAGGCGGTGTTATGAGGTATTTTGCAATCTTAATCCTCTGAGCCTCTCCCCCTGATAGTGTTGTTGCTGGCTGACCCAACTGAAGATAACCCAAACCAACATCTTTCAATATTCCAAGCTTCCTTTTTATACGAGGAATGTTTTTAAAAAATTCGTATGCCTGATTGACAGTCATCTCAAGAACATCATATATATTTTTACCTTTATACTTAACCTCAAGCGTAGCTTGATTATACCTCATGCCACCACACACATCGCACTTCACATAAACATCTGGCAAGAACTGCATCTCTATTTTGATATATCCCTCACCCTTACACTTCTCACACCTTCCACCCCTGACATTGAAACTAAACCTTGAGGGAGTGTAACCCCTAACCTTGGCATCCTCACTGTTGGCAAAAAGCTCCCTTATATCCGTAAAAACTGTTGTGTATGTTGCAGGATTACTGCGAGGTGTTCTACCTATCGGCGATTGGTCTATTCTAATAATCCTGTCAATGCTTTCAAGGTTTTCAACAGTCTCACACCCACTAAACTCCTCTTTTGCCCTAAACTTAACGGTATAGTTATAAAAACAGTCAAAGATTAAGCTACTCTTTCCGCTGCCCGACACTCCACTTACACATACAAAAACACCTAAAGGCAGGTTAACATCTATATTCTTAAGGTTGTGAACTCTGGCTCCTTTTATATGAAGATAACCTACTGGCTTTCTAAAATTAGATGGAGTCTCTATCTTTAGCCTTCCTGAAAGATACTTGCCCGTAAGCGACTTTTCGCTGTTCTTTATCTCTTCAACGGAACCACTTGCCACAACCTCACCACCCATCCTTCCACTTGCAGGACCCATATCTATTACATAGTCGGCAGATTCAATTATGTTGGCATCATGCTCAACCACAACAACTGTATTGTCCTTATCTTTAAGGTGCTTCAATGTCTCAATAAGCCTATCTGTATCCCTGGGATGCAAACCTATCGATGGCTCATCTAAGATATAGGTGATGCCACTCAAACCGCTTCCCGCCTGAGTTGCAAGCCTGATCCTCTGGGCCTCACCACCCGATAGCGTTGAAGCGCTCCTGTTAAGTGTAAGGTAATCGAGACCCACATCTACAAGGAACTTGAGCCTTTTTCTAATCTCGGCAAAAACCCTTCCTGCTATCTTTCTACTGTTATCATCCAGAGCTTTCTCAAGCTTATCGAAAAACTCAAGACTTTCAGCAACCTTCATCTCGGTCACTTCTATTATATTTTTTCCGTTTATCCTGACAGACAGACTCTCCCTGTTAAGCCTTTTTCCACCACAGGTGGGACATTGAATCTCCTTCATGAGGGCTGTAATTTCACGCTTTACCTTCAGACTATCAGTCTCGCCAAACTG
>WFQQ01000147.1 GCA_015486965.1 Desulfurellaceae bacterium | reverse complement strand
TGAGCAAATGAGAAGCGTGCAGGGTCTTCTATTGAAGCAGGAGCTGAATAGATAAGTTCACTTACCAGCGCCAAAGCTCTAACCGTTTTTTCACCCACGCCCCTTATACTGAGTAGTTGCTCAAAGTTTTCAGGTTTCTTTTCTGAAGCAGCGAGAATGGCTAACTTTATCCTTTTATTGCTTAAATCTTCTGGTAAAATGAAGTGCCTCCTTGGAAGTTCAAGTTTTGTTATGGTGTTTAGCTCCTTTTCTATAATATGCGTTTCACTGTTTAAAAAATCTACTATAGAGTTTTGAGTTTTCTGACTGCCTTTAGCCGTCAAGTCCAATACCAAAGTTTCTCTTCTGTTTGAGCAGATGGCTGTATGTGGTTCAACGACAAAGTTTGTTAGCTTCTCTTTCAACCAGTGATATCTTCTTGCATATCCATTTGCATTATTTAGACCCTGCTGAATTACGCACCAATCACTGTTTTTTGTAAAAATGATGGTATGGTGGTAGAGTTTATAGCCATCCTGGAGGGCGACATTGTCAACCTTTGCTACTATCCTGCTTACATACTTCAAGAAATCACCGTTTATGGAGAACCTATCCGATATATAGTCGATCTCCTCTGGCGTTTTTAGGGCTTGTTTCCCCTTACCTCCAGCCATGAATAATCCCAACTCTCCCTCCCTTTTTGAGAGTGTAACTTTTATGGCTCCTAAGGTTGTTGTAGTTAAGCCGCTTGAGTGCCAATCAAAGCCCAACACGCAGCCTAAGGCTTGAAACCAGTAGGGGTCTGATAGTTTTTTAAGGAGCTCACCAACCCCCTGTTCTATGGCTATGAGTTCCAGAATTTTGTCGGATAGGTCAACCATTTTGTTAAAAAGCCATCTGGGAGCCTTACCGTAGTGCAGTGGGAGATTTGCTATACCAGACCTTCGCATAGCCTGGATACCGCCTCCTTGAGTTCAAAAGCATTTTTTATGGCAAAGCCCTCGGTGTCGTTGTTGTAGTAGATATATACATATTTGTGGTCTTTTATTTTTTTGGCTATGAGTTTTGCATCTTTCTCAATTTCTGATTGTGTGTATGCCCTTGAAAATGGAACATCCTCAAACGCTCCATGTCTTCTTAGGTAGTAAAAGTCGAACTCGAAATCCACTTTTGAGTTGATTGGCCAGTCGGTGAAGCAGAGTGTGCTTGAACTATCCTTGAGTAGCTTAAATATCTCTTCATCGAGCCAGCTTTCATGTCTAAATTCAAAAGCGTGCCTTACTGGTTTGTATCTTTTCAAAATTTGCAATAGATTTTCCAGTCTTTCAAGGTTTTTCTTAAATGAAGGTGGAAGTTGCCAGAGAACGACTGAGGCTTTCTCTTTCAACGGTGCTATAGCATTCAAAAATTCACCGATTTCGTTTTCCGTGCAGTTCAGTCTTTTTATGTGAGTCAGTGTGCGGTTTGCTTTTATGCTGAAAACAAAACTTTCAGGTGTTCTTTTATACCATCCTTTGAATGTTGTCTCTTTTGGCACCCTATAGAAAGTTACATTGAGCTCAACCGTGTTAAAGTGTTGGGAGTAGAACTCAAGCATTCTATATCGAGGCAGCTCTTCAGGATAGAAAACGCCATACCAGTGCCTATAACTGTATCCACTTACTCCAACAAACAGTCTCAATTTTCCTGAAATATCTTGTTAAATAGGTCTTTTCCAAAGCTTGTTTGCAGTGGTTTACCCGGTTTTATTCTGTAGGTTCTTTTGCCCTTCTCATTTACCTCTGCCACCAAAAACTCAACTCCATCTTTAGTGAGAAAGCTCTTTGCAAGGGTGTACATGTGGGTTACAAAAAACACCTCAACGCCATTTTCTACAAAAGCACTTACCACCTGTTCTGCTATATCTGAACCTTCCTGTTCATTTGTAGAGGCAAACGACTCGTTCATTAAAACAAGAGAGCTCTTTTTCAGTCTTTCTGCTATCTTATCCATTCTTTTTAGTTCATCATCCAACTTACCACTTTTAAGGAGCGTGTCCTCCTCTCTTTTAAAATGGGTAAATATGCCACTATTTATGTGGGATGAGAAGCTTTCTGCAGGTACAAACAGTCCCGCCTGAAAGAGGATTTGTGCTATACCAACACTCCTTAAAAAGGTTGTCTTTCCACCTTGATTTGCACCCGTTATGAACACAGCCCTCTTGTTTTTCAAATCAATGCTATTTCCCACCATGTTTTCTTTTGAAACAACCATCAGTGAAAGGTCTATTAGTCCTGTAAATTGCCTTTCAAAGGGTTTGTTTATTATTGGAAAACATATTGGATAACCATTTTGGGTGATTGTTTTGTAGAGGTTGTATGCCCCTATGTAGAAAGCCATCTCTTCTTTTAAGGTTTCAAAAAACCTAACAATTCCAGAAACCGTTTTGTAAAGTAGTGTGGCGGTTTCGAATAGGGCTCTATCTTTAATTTCAGAAAGCGCCTTAAACCCTGCTTCATCCCTCTCGTCGATTGTAAAGCTAAAGCCTCTATTTTTTGAGAAGAGCTTAAATATACCACCCTTCTCTTGCTCTCTGTACATTGGTATAAAACCGTCCAGCCTGTTGGCTACTCCCAATTTTGCTCTGAAAAGGATTCCTCCCTTGAATTCCAATATATCTAAATACATTTTTAATCTGGCTATGTATTCATCGGTTAAACTCTCTCTTACCTTCTTAAAAAAGTTTTTCATCCCGTTTGATGATAGCTCTAACTCTGAGTGCGCCAGTTTTTTTAGCCTATCGAGATAATCAATTAAATTCTCCATCATCCTTACATTGCTAAACAGAACTCCTGCGGGTTTTTTACTCAGCATCCAGAAAAAGGATTTCTTTTTATTTTCAAGCACCTCAATAGAGAGTTGGTATAGCTCCTTGAATATACCGATATGCTCTATAGCATCTTTTGTAATCTCTTGTCTATATTTAATCTCATCCTCATTTAAAAGTGGTTTTACCAGAATTTGCAAGCATACGCTTTTTACAAACTCATCACCCGAAGCCATACTATCTGCTATAATGTCCAATCCCAAATCTTGAACCATATCTAAAGTGGTTGTATCTAACTCTGTCTTTTTAAATCTCCTATCTTTAAATAGCAAGTTTACCTTCATCTGTTTTTGAGTCTTTCTTTTAGACATTCGTAGGTTAAACAGTATTTTTGAGCCAGGTATATGGCGTAGGACTTCTCAAATTGACTTTTTCTTACTATTTTAAATGTTCTTACGGCTGGATTGTCGGGTTCAACAGTGCTTGTCATAGGAACGATTGAGCTATCCAGTTCAGCGAGTCTGTGCATAAAAGTTACAAAGACACAGAAAGCCCCTTTTGATAGGATTTTTTTAATTAAAAACTCGGCTAAAAAATACCCATCTTCTAACGCTGTAGCTGAGAATATCTCGTTTATTATGATTACACTTCTTTCTGTTGCTAAATTCAATATCTTCTTAGCCCTTAAAAGCTCATCCTCGAGCTTGCCCTTTTTATTCTCAACCTTTTCTTCCTTTTCAAAATGGGTGTAGATGTGGTCGCAGATGAAAAGGGATGATTCTTTAGCTGGAACTTTTAACCCAAGAAGAGCAAGGTAGAAGATTTGTCCCACCATTCTTGCAAAAGTTGTTTTTCCACCCTGATTGGGTCCGGATATTAAAAAAAGTTTTTCTCCTCTATCTAAATAGAAATCGTTAGTTATTACCCTTTGTTTGTCTTTTTGAAGCTGTAGGGCTAAAGCGAGGTCAAATCCGTCTTTACAATGGATTCTTTCTCCTTTTTCTACTATTTCTGGAAAGCAGAAGCTCAACCCCTCATTTTTCAGTGGCTCTATAAATTCCAAAAAAGCCAGATAGAAATCCAGCTCTTCATAAAATTGCCTGATCCCTTTATCGATGAACTCCTGATGTGTTTCGAAAAAGCTTTCCATATATTGAAATGGCTCTGGATTAATTTTTTGCACATACTCAACTATCCTCTCCTCCACATTTGTTAGAACGGGACTTTGAGTTAGCTTTAGCTCTACATTTTCCAGATCATCCTCAATAAATCTGCTCAACAGGTTCTCTATGTCGATGTTCAGGTTTTTTTCTCCGTCAACTTTATTCACAAAAACCTTGTTTTCCTTTATATTGACAGTGAACTGTATGCTATCCAAATTTGATTTTGCTGTTTTTAGTTCTTCTTTTAACCTCTCAAACCTTTGACTATTCCTGTAAGCTTTTAGATACTCAACTGTGTTTTTAAGCCCCTCAGATTCAAGTTGCTCTTCAGATAGCTCTATGGCAACCCTTTCAACCGTTGAAACATACTCAGACACAGCCTCGAGGAACCATCCCTGTTTTGTTATTTTGAACCTCTCTTTGTTGCTTTTATTTAGGAATTCAAAGACCTTTGTTATGCCAAGTGAGAATCGCTCTATAGCAGTGAAAACATCCGTTTTTTCAAGGTCTCTTAGAATGTTCTGCCTGTGTGCTATATCCTTTCTATCTGTTAGCCTCTCATATAGAGTTTTTCTGAGTTGGTTTTTATCTATCTTTGAGTGGTGAGCAATGGCATCCAATATTTGGTTGAGCCTTAAATCTTCTATCGAGTTTTGGCTCTCTTTTGTGGTATTTCCTGTAATTGTAAGCAGACTTTCAAAGTTCATTTCTTAAAGAATAACACTTCAAAAGATTAATATCAATCCCATTTGTTTGACAAGTTGTGAGATAATTGTTAACATTAAATAACTATTTTTATCACATGGAGGTTAAAATGAGGCTGAAAAAGGTTTTTTTATCTTTTGTATTTTTGATTTTTGTTGCAGTTCCCTCTGTCCATGCAAAACTATCATTTAACCTCGGAAAGTTTCAACAGCAGATTGAAGAGCTGAGGAAAAGCTTGAAGGGAGAAAAGAGTGGTAGTGAGATTAAACAAACATCGACCAGAGAAAGAGTTAATGTCTTTGGCTCAGTAGAGGGGAGTCCATTTGTTTTTGTCGGTAATGTGTATTTTATCAAAGCTGGAACAGACCATCTACCCAACTTTAGGGCTTTGACTCCTGTGGGTAAGATATATACGGCTGTTTTAAATATTAAACCAAGGCGCTTTAGCGAGGGATTTCCGGGAATTACAAACAGGTTTGAGTGGTTTGCCATAGATTATAAAGGTCAGATTTATATGCCTAAGAGCAAACGGTATAGGTTTGCCCTGTTGAGTGATGATGGTTCACGGTTAATTATAGATGGACGGGTGGTTATAGATAACGACGGTATCCATCCGCCTCGAGAAAAGAGTGGCTCTGTATATTTAAAGAGGGGCGTGCACACCATGGAAGTACAGTATTTCCAGGGCCCAAGGTACTATGTTGCGCTCGTCCTTTATGTTTACAAAAACGGAATAAAGGTGCCATTTGATGTAAGAGAGTTTGCGCCAGTTAAATTGAACGACATGGGTTGTAAGATTCGCCTTACCATGAACTCTGCCATACTGTTTGACTTTAACAGCTACTCTTTGAAACCCGAAGCTATTAAGGTTTTGAACTCCGTTTATAAATACCTATCGAACATAGAGTACCAAAAGATAGAGGTTGTTGGATACACTGATAATATAGGTTCTAAGCGCTATAACTTGGTTCTTTCAAGGAGAAGGGCTATGTCCGTTGCAGATTACCTGATGGCACGGGGAATCCCAGAAAACCTTGTGGAGATTAAAGGTATGGGTGAGGAGAATCCCCGCTATCCCAACGACACAGAACAGCACAGGGCTTTGAATAGAAGAGTGGAGATTACTGTGATTCTCTGCAAGAATAATAACAAACCCTCCTCTGCAAGAGAAAGGGAGCTTGAGGGCGTTGTTGAGGTTTATAAAGACGATGTTTATATAGTTGTGAATCCAGACTGCAAGTGTAGGCGAAGTTATAAGGTTTTGGGTAGATTCAAAAATGTTATAAGGGAACTTAAAGGTGAGAGAATAAGGGTAAGGGGAAGAATTAAAAAGTTTAGTCCCTGGAGCGGAGAGATATATGTGGATGATATTTTATGAGCCCTCTATGAACCTTCTGAATGAGTAGTATAGGAGTGGTATTAGCATCAGTGAAAGCATTGTAGATGCAAAAGTTCCGAAAATTAGAGAGATGGCAAGACCACCAAATATAGGGTCGCTAATCATTGCCACAGAACCAAAGATTATTGCAAGTGCAGTCAGTATAATCGGCCTGAACCTGACAGCTCCCGACTCAATAATCGAGTATGAGAGTGAGAAGCCCTGTTCTCTGTAGCTTCTTATGAAGTCTATCAAAAGTAGGGAGTTTCTAATAACAATACCTGCAAGCGCTATTACTCCTATCATTGATGTTGCTGTAAACGGCTGTTTCAGAAGCCAGTGTCCCGGGAAAACACCTATCACAGTTAGTGGAATTGGACCCATGACAATAATGGGAAGTAGAAAAGATTTGTAGTATCCAACAAGGAGGAAGTATATAAATATCAAAGCTGCCATGAATGCAAAACCAAGGTCTCTGAATACATCAAGGGTGAGCCTCATATCCCCGCCCCATCTTATCTGGTATGTTGAGATATCCTTAGGCTGCGAGCGGAAAAGTCCAAGGTTCGATGTTTCAAACTTTATGCCGTTGGGGAGTTTTTTGCCGTTTAGCTGTTTGTTCAGATAAAGAATTGCATAGACAGGTGATGATTTAAGCATATCGCCACTTACATAGACAACCTCATGCTGGTCTCTTGAGTAGATTGGCTGAGCGAAGTAATCATTTACAACCGTGATAAGTTCCCTTAGAGGTATCTCTTTGCCCTTTGCCCCTTTAACATAGAGGTCTAAAATTTGATTAAGGTAACCCCTTTTATCTTTTGGGAGCCTCAAGACTATATATGTGGGCTCTGATGCCAACCTGTCCATAGTCCAGCTCACTTTATAGCCGTGTATGAGTTTATAAAGCGTATCAGCGATTTCGTAGGGAGGCACGCCTGCCATCATGGCTTTGTAGTAGTTTATCTTCAACCTGTATTGTTTCAGTGGAGGATAAACAGAAGAGTCTATGTTTGTTATGCCGTAAACGGTTTTGAACTCCTTTTCTATGTAACTTGCAGACTTCCTAAGAATGTTATAATCGGGTCCGTAGAGCTGTGCAAGAACCTGAGCCCTTGTGGGTGGACCTGGAGGATTTTCAAATATCATTATCTTTGCGTCTTTAAACAGTTTTCTGACCCTATCAAGCTTTTTGTTCAATGCAATGACTATCTCGTGTGTTTTTGGTCTATCCTCTTTTACGATTTTCACCCTTATTTGGGCAATGTTTGGAGTGTTCAACATAACATAACTTCTCATGAGAGCTCCAAAGTCCACAGGTGCTGTTACGCCTGTATATATGGCGTATTTTGTTACATATTTGTCTTCTCCAACAACCTTAGCCACTAATTGTGCAACCCTCTGTGTTTCCTCAAGGGGGGCAGAGAGAGGCAGTTTAACCTCAACCAAGAATGTGTTCACATTGCTGTCAGGGAGCATCTTGAACTCTACACCCAACGGACTTAGTGGTCCATTTATACCGCTCGGTCTAATAAACTGCCATGCTATCATCAGTGTCGAGCCAACAACCGCAATTAAGACTGCTATATACAAAAGTCTCCTTAAAAAGTCTCTCCTGACGAATGGAATGAATGTTAATTTGTATAGCTTTTCAAGGAATGGCTTTTTCTTCTTTTTGTGCTCTTCCTCTTGAAGTTTCTTAATTTTACCTTTTAAGAGATAGTATGAACCGTAGGGAACCATTGTATAGGCTAAAAAGAGTGAGGTTATCATGGCAATGGGCACATTGATGGGAATGGGGCGCATGAATGGTCCCATCATGCCTGTGACAAAAGCCATGGGAATAAAAGCAAGTACAACGGCTACCGTGGCTATGTTTGTTGGGTTTCCAATCTCATTGGTTGCAATGATTATCCTGCTGTCAAAGCTGCCTTTACCAAAGTGGAGGTGTCTGTGGAGATTCTCAATGACAACAATGCCACTGTCAACGAGGAGACCGAGGGAGAGTATTAAAGCAAACAGCGTTATTCTGTTTATGCTTTGACCAAGTATGAAACTTGTGAACAGGGTAAACAGAAGCACAAACGGAACCATAAATGTAATAATAAGGGATTCCCTGAACCCCAGGAAAATCAAGAGTATAAATGCAACAACGACAACTGCAATGGCAAGGTGCTCAAGCAGTGTATTTACAGCCCTGTTGGCCTTATCAGCGTAGTTTCTCATAATGGTTATACCGACATTATCGGGTATCATAGCCTTTTTGACCATATCGAGCCTTTTTAGTACATCTCTAACCACAAAAACGGCGTTTGCGCCTGTCTTTTTTGCTATGGCTATGGTTACGGCATTGGATAGTCTATTGATATCTTTCTTACCCGATGCCTTACCCCACGCGAAGGTTGTGGCGTAGTTTACATCTTCAGAGCCCGTATAAACCTTTGCCACATCTTTCAAGAACACTGGACTTCCATTTTTTACGCCAACTATAACATTACCAACATCGTGTGCATTTCTCAAAAGGTGGGTTACAAGGACTGGGTGGTTTTTATTGCTGTTTATAATATTCCCAGCGGGTACAAAAACACCGCTCGCCTGTAGCATCTTTATGAGTTCATTTATACCTATACCGTAGGAGGCAAGTTTGTCCGGCTCTATTTCAACATTTACCGCTTTGGGTGCCCCTCCTATAATATAGTTTGTTCCCATATTTGGAACACCCCTGAGTTCAGCCAAAACCTTGCAGGCAAGGTGTCTCAATTGATAGGGGGATAGCTTGTTTGAATATAGGGTTATTGTAAGAATTGGTATATCTTCTACTCCGATAGATTTTATTATGGGCTGGTATGTGCCCTTTGGCATTCTGTCGTAGTTTCTCATAATTCTATTGTAAAGCCTCATAAGGCACATCTGCTGGTTTAGCCCAACCTTGAACTGAACAGTTGTCACCGCCATGTCGTCAACGGCGAAACTGAATGTGTGATCTACTCCGTAGATGGAAGAGACTATACCTTCAAGCGGTTTCACTATTTGGTTTTCCATCTCAATGGCAGATGTGTTTGGTCGAATTATTATGATGCTTGCAGCTGGGACCTTTATTTCCGGGTTATACATCCTTGGAGTGATCAGGAGTGCACCAATTCCCATTACCATTATGGTTATCATGATTAGAGGGGTTATCTTGGATTTATAAAAATCTCGTGCTAATTTTCCTGCTATGTTCAGGTTAAGATTCATTTTACTTCTAAATTGTTAACAATGTAGTAAGGAGGGTTTAGAATTACTCTTTCTCCAGCGTTTAAGCCGCTTAAAACAACATATTTACCGTCTGTTTTCTCCCCAAGCCTCAACATCCTAAAATGAACTCTGTTATCTTTTCCCACTACGAAGACACCCCTGACTCCGCCTCTTTCTATTATTGCTTTTTTGCTGATGATTATAGCATTTATGGGGTTCTTTTTAATAAGAACAATGGCGAACTCTCCGGGATGTATGTAATCCTTCTTTGGTATTAGTATTTTAGCTAAATGTGTGTGTGAGATTGGGTCTTCGCTTTTTTGGATATACTGAAGCTTTCCATAGATTTTTCTATTCCCTATAACCACAGGGATTTTCTCCATTTTTAAAATATACGGAAATAGGTTGTTTGCTATATTTGCCTGAATCTGATAGGTATCAGTTCCCTCAACGGCAATTAGGGGTTCCGAAGGAGCTGCAAGGTCGCCGTTTTGTATGAATTTTTTACTTACATATCCTGTTATGGGTGAGCGTATTATTGAGTATGAGACAAGGGTCTTAACATCCTTTAGCGCTGCCTTTGCCTGTTCGTAGGCGCTTTTTGCAGCAACAAAGCTTCTCTTTGGAACCACTCCCTCTTTGTATAACTTCTTTATTTTGTGGTAGTTGAAGCTTGCATTTTCTAAATTTGCCTTAACCTGTTTAATTTTCTCCTTTATG
This sequence comes from Desulfurellaceae bacterium, assembly GCA_015486965.1. Classification (GTDB taxonomy): domain Bacteria; phylum Campylobacterota_A; class Desulfurellia; order Desulfurellales; family Hippeaceae; genus Hippea. The sequence goes on along the minus strand of WFQQ01000147.1, from coordinate 4,931 downwards.
CTTTTGGATTCTATCTCAAGGAGAACTTCTCCCTTTTTAACTCTATCGCCCACATCGACCTTTAAGCCTTTTACAAATCCCATTAGCTTTGAAGAGATGATTACGCTGTTCTTTGGTATAACAAACGCAGGTATCTTGCTGAACAGATAGAGCTTCTCCTTTTTCACAGTGATTGTTTGGAACTCTTTTGAAAAAACAGGTGCCTGCAATATTAACAATATGATAACGGTAATTAAAGCTCTTTTTACCCCCCTCATCCCACATACATATATATATGATTTTTCAGATAATTTCAAAATTTTTTTCATAGTAAAGATTAGAGAAAGGGGCATGGAGCCCCTTTTTTGCCTTTTATACCTTAAATTTGTTTACAAGAGTGTCGACAGTTGAAGAAAGGTTGTTGAGCTCTTCTGCAGCCCTCGATACAGCCTCAACAGCTTTTAGATTTTCTTCAGCAGCCTTTGCAATATCCTTTATCTGCATATCCATCTCTGAGAATGTGGATGAAAGTTCCTCTGTTGCTGCGCTTGTCGAGTTTATCTCCTCGATGACCCTGTTAGTTTTCTCCACAACCTCTTCCACATTGCGTTTATCCTCTTCGGCTATTTTCTCCTCTTCAAGTATCATCTCACTGGCTTTCGATGTCTTTTCAACGGCTACTTTGGTGTCGTTCTGTATTTTTGTAATCATATCCCTTATCTCTTCTGTAGCCCTCTGTGTTTTCTCAGCCAGCTTTCTCACCTCGTCAGCAACAACGGCAAAGCCCCGTCCAGCCTCACCAGCTCTTGCTGCCTCTATCGCTGCATTCAAAGCTAACAGATTTGTCTGGTCTGCTATTTCATTTATGACACCTACAATCTGGCCTATCTCTTTTGAGGACTCTCCAACTGTGTTAATCTGCTCCATAGCCTCTTTGGCAAGCTGGGCGTTCTCTCTCATCCTCTCCAATCTCTTTTCAATGTCCGTTATCATCTTGTTGTTGACCTCACCTACCTCATTGGCAAGCATGGTTATGTTCTCTGTGGAGCGGGCTATGCTATCCACCGCCTCGGTTGTATCGTTCATTGCCATAGCTATCTCTTTTGTGTTGTGTGAGGTTTCCTCGATGGAGAGAGTCATCTGGTTTGCAGCCTGTTGGAGCTGAGCTGATTGGGAGTTCAACTGCCCAAGGTTGTTTTTTATATCCCTTATCATTATCTGGGTTTTTTCTATGAATTTATTGAACCATTCAGCGAGCTCACCTAACTCATCATGTGTGTTTATCTTTATTCTTCTTGTTAAATCACCCTCTCCACTTGCAAGGTTCTTAGCTTCCTCGGTCAACATATTGATATTTGCAAGAACATATTTAAACACAGCTATAACGAGGAGCAGGATTGATACGATGCCAGCCAAGAATAAGACAGAGTAGATAATCAAATCCCTCAAGGCTCCACCGATTTTATTTCCAAGATCACCGATTATCGTGTTTTCCATAAAATCTTCTATGTTTTTTAGAATGTTAATCTTTTTTGTGATTGTCTTAAACCAGTACTCAGGGTCAACGCCAAAGTTGCCCTTTCCAAAGTGGCTTATAGCTATCTGGCGCATTCTGTTGACCTCTTCTATACACTTTCCTTTGAAGTGCGTCCTGAAGTAGTTTAAGAACTTGTCGTTTGCAGAAATCCTAAAGGAGTGAAGATAACTTCTCTGCTCGGCAATCAGGGTAATGAACTTTTCATACATGCCGGGACCAAAATGTCCCCGAGCAAATGTGTTTGAAAGAACAGCCCTTTCTATGCCGGCTCTCTCTTTGGAGAGGAGGAAGTTGGTATAGGCGTTGAGCTCTTTTGCAATGTATGAGTCCTTTGTGCCGTATCCAATCGCCCCCACCGCATCCAGAAGGTCGGCGTTAATTTTGGTGTAGTAAGCTACCTCTTGTTTAACAGGGATTGCAAGGTTGTCCACCTTGCGTCTGATTTCGTTTATGTATTTAAGCTGCTCCAAAGCTGGGATGATATATTTCTTAAATCGTGGGTTGCTGTCTATGTCCGCTGTTTTTATGGCTTTTTTTAGCTCCGTCAATCTTTTGTTAGTGAGTATTCTCTGGTTTGCAAGTATGCTCCCAAACTTTTTACCCTTGGCTCCCAAAAATCCTGCCGATGCACCTCTCTCCTTTTGAATTTCGTGCACAAGGTCTCCTATTTTAACAGCTAACTCCACAAGAGACCTTGAGTCGTGTAGGTTTTTGTAGGCTTTAAGTTTGATTAACACAAGGTCGAGTGAGAAAAACAGGAGCACTAATGATACGATGGCAATGGCGATGGACAGCTTTGTTTTTAACTTCATCTCCCCTCCTCCAAAAAGTATTTACTCTCTGCCAAGTGATTTTGTTGAGTTGTGTGTACCTCCGGGTCTGTTGTATGGCAGAGGAATGTAGTTTACAGATTGTGTTGCAGATGGCTGTGGGTAGAGCTCCATCAGTGCGTAAACCTCTTCTGGAAGCTCGGTTTCCACTTTTAAGCCCAGCTCTTTTGCATGTTCCACCGTTATCGGGTAGTCGTGAGTCCATTTGCCGCTTGAGAGCTCTGTTGCAATCTTATCAGCGTCCTGTTCATTGTATCCCTTTTTAATCAGGAGCTTCTTGACTGTGTTGTGCATCTGGTTTAGAGCCTTTTCACTCATATCAATTTTTATCAAAGTTTCATCTTTGATGTCCTTAATGTCCTTAAGCTCTTTAATTTTCTTAATGGAAGCTGCAGGTTCTCCACCGAGCTGCGGGTCAACAGGACCCAAAACGGCGTATGGATCCATCATAATCTCATCGGCTGCCAGTGCTATTAATGTTCCACCCGACATGGCGTAGTGGGGAACGATAACCCTGACCTTTGCCTTATGGTCTGCAAGAGCGTTCGCTATCTGGGTTGCAGCCAAAGCCACTCCGCCAGGTGTGTGTATAATCATGTCTATTGGCATATCATCTGGCGTAATCCTAATTGCCCTTAATATTGCCTCGGAATCCTCTATGTCCAAAAATTTCATGGAAAAAAGCCCAAATAGAGATTTGCTCTCCTGCCTGTGAATCAGAGTGATAACCCTTGAGCTGTTCTTTCTCTCAAGCTGCTTAATCAATCTCAGTCTGCTTGCTTCCAGTGATTGCGATTTAAAGTATGGATAGAACAGCATTATAAAGAAGATTATCCAGAAAAGTTGATTAATCAGTGCATCAACAAAGTGCATAAACCCTCCTTATTTATTTAATTTTAACAAAAGCTTTTTTTATATTCAATAAAAGCTATGGATTACTATTCAATGTATGCATCTAAGTTATCCTCAGGTTTTGCCAGTATTGAGTCTGCAACCTCAAGCAGCAACAATCCTGAAGTGGTTATTGAGTTTTTTCCTATGTATCCAGCCAAACGCGCAATCATAATTGCGTCGTTGAAAGCCTCTTCACTGAGTCCGCTGAGTTTGAGTGCCTTCTTAAAGTTTCCAGGCAGTATCCTGACCTTCTTCTCTTTAACATAGAGTGTTCCAACCGATCTCAAGGCTTTGAGCATCCTTACAAGTATCGGGTTTACAGGGTTTGCTATACCGTTTGGCACGCCTGAAAGTGCTTCATCAAGCAGTTCACCAGCTTCTGTCTCCACCACATTACCGTCTGGGAGCACCTCAATAAGCCTTCGTGCCTCTAACTTCTCAAGTGCCCATTTGACCAGAAATCTCTCCTTCTCATCCTTTGCAAGTTTTTCATATATCTCCTCTTCGGTTATGCCTTTTGCTGGGATATTCTTGAAAATTTCCATCTCAAACCTTGTGAGCAGCGGCAGCCTCTCTATTGTTTCTGCCATCTTTGCATACATCATACCGCTCTTTGTCGGTTCTGCTGTTCCAATAAGATTTTGCTCCTTTGCCTCTTCTATCCACTCCATTGATGGTGCCGAGAACATCTTTCTCGTCATGGTTATCGACTTTACCGCTGTTGAAGATATGTTTCTTGTGTTAACTTTTTGGTCTTCAAGCACCTTCTTACCATAGTCAGTTATCTCAAAAATCTCTTTTCCTTTATCATCTTCAACGCTTCTTATTAAGTTGAACGATTCGAGACTGTAAAGCTCCTCTCTCAACATAAAGTTATCTTCATACCACTGTTTCAGGTCTTTGGCTTTTTCAAACTCCTCGGCAATTTTTCTGTATTTCAAAGGCATTTCGTTTATTCTTCTGCCATATTTCTCAAGGAGTTTCTTATACTGCTCTATCTTCTTGTCTATCATTCTCCTTTTGATATTTTCAAAGTTTGGTAGTTCTGTTTCGCTCTTTGTCTTTTTAAACCTGTTGACAAGCATATCTGTGGTCTGAAGAACCTCTATCTCGTTTTCTGTTATAGCTATTGTCCACACGCCCTCTCTTGGGCCACCATACCACAGTCTGAATGACTCAAGAGCCCAGAAGCCAGCTTCTATTAGCTCTTTTTCGCTATCAACGAAGCCTAACTCCTGCAGTTTTACAACTGCCTCCTCTGGAATCTCCTCTCCGTCGGCAAGCTGAGCCAGGCTAAACAGTATATCTTCACTTATCACAGTTCCCTTTACAAAACCACCAACAGAGAGCGTTTTCTTGATAGCCTGCCCCAATGCAGTGAATGCGTATGCGTCAGATATGGGTACGCTGTAGGCTATCAACCTCATAGCCTCAAGCAGGTGCTCCTCATGGCTTCCCGTGGGTAGTCTGTCAGATGTTGCAGGACCACTACCAGATTTTCTTATAAACTCTGCAAGCTCATCGTCTATCAGGAGTCTTGGGTGTGCGTGTTTGTATATATCAAGAACGGTTTGTCCAGCTTCTGAAAGTATTGAATACTCCTTTTTTCTGTTTCTATCCCAAATTTTGACAGCAAGCCCTCTCTGCAGGAGGTGTTGTTCTGCCTTGGGTCCTACCTGACCCGCTTTTTG
>WFQQ01000146.1 GCA_015486965.1 Desulfurellaceae bacterium | reverse complement strand
TGACTTCCCTTAAGTGTGGAGCAGATATTATTGAAGAAATAAGTAGGTGAGAGAAATGGCTGTGAAAGAGAATGAGAAGGTTCATAATGCCATAAGAAAGCTGTCCAAAGGAATCGTAAAGAGCTCATTTGTTTCAACCGCTACCATTGAAAGCTTTAAGATTATACACGACGACATAACATACCTTGAAGACCAGATGAAGACATTTTCAGCATCCTTAGAGGAGATGGAAGGCAACTTAAAAGGTATGGCTAACAATGTAACCAATATCAACAGGGATTTTGAGGAGTTTAACTTAAATATAAATGAGGTAGCGGAGCGTGTAACAAGCAGGAATGAAGAGATAGAGGGAAGAAAAAGCGAGATTGAAGAGTTTGTTGGGTCTATAAAAAGTTTGACGACAGTTACAGAGGATATAAATAAAGCGGCAAGCAGCATTTCAGACATTGCAAAACAGACAAACCTGTTGGCTTTGAATGCTGCAATAGAGGCAGCAAGGGTTGGTGAAAAGGGGAAGGGCTTTGCCGTTGTTGCTGATGAGATAAAAAAGCTTGCCAACAAAACGGATAGTATTACAGATAGCATTCAAGAAATACTTTACGACTTTAACAATAAAATGCTGAGTACGGTTGAAAAGGTTGAATCTGTTAAAAGCTTTCTTGATGAGTTGAGAACAGATTTTAATGAATTTGCAGAGATTTTTATAAAGATCAATCAGAGCTCAAACGATATAGCAGGGGCTTTGAATGAGAATAGCCTTGCTATAAATGAGCATGCCGAGGTTATCGATGATCTAACAAATAGAATTGTGAAGATTTATGAACTTTTGAGTACAATTATTAAAATTGTTGAGACACTGCAGAATGCTAATATCAAAATTGAACAACTTATCAAACTATAAGGTAAAAAAAACGGATGAAAGTTGCGATAATTGCAGGGAGCAAAAGCGATAAAGAGATAATGGATGCCGCTAAAGAAGTTTTGGATGATTTTGGAGTGGAGAATAAGACATTTATAACCTCTGCTCACAGATCCCCAAATCTCACAAAAGAGGTTGCAGATATTATTGATAGAGAGTTTGATGTTGCCATTGTGATCGCAGGTTTATCAGCAGCCCTTCCTGGAATTTTTGCCACTTATACCCAAAAACCTGTACTTGGTGTTCCTGTTGCCAGCGATTTAATGGGGCTTGATGCTCTATTTTCAATTACACAGATGCCCCGCGGAATACCCGTTGCAACTTTTGGTATAGGAAAGAAGGGAGCCAAGAACGCAGCTTTGTTTGCTTTAAGGATACTTGCCCTTCAAAGCTCTGACATCAGGAAAAAGTTAGAGGACAAAGCCAAAGAAGAGGAAGAAAGCTTAAGAAAGCTCAATGATATGTAGCGTAAAGATAGAAGAAGCGTTCTATGGGGAAAGGAAGGTTCTTGAGGATATTGATTTTAAAGTTGATGAGGGTGGAATTTTGGCTATCGTTGGAGAATCGGGAGCTGGAAAAACCACCCTTGGAAGAATTATCAGTGGTTTGTACAGGTTTTATCCATTAAGGTATTCTGGAACTATTGAGCTTAACGCTACGGTTGATGTTATCCCTCAGAATATAACGGATTCTTTAGACCCAATCTTTACAATAAAAGAGCAGATGTTAGAGATAGATAGCAATTTGGAGAGGATAAAAAATACCCTTGAGATTGTTGGGTTGGATAATGTAAATGAAATTTTATGCTCTTACCCCCACAACCTAAGTGGCGGAATGAAGCAGCGTGTATTGACAGCCATGGCTCTGCTTAGGGCGCATCTTTTGCTTGCAGATGAATTTACCAGTGCTCTCGATATGATAACCAAGCTGAAAGTTGTTGGATTGTTAAAAAAACTTAACAGGGAGAAGGGTGTATCAATAATCTTTATTACCCACGACATGGAACTGTTGGATTTTGAAGGCGATATGATGGTGATGTTTGATGGGAATGTGTTGGAGAAAGGTAGTATAGAGGAGGTTAAAGCTTCGCCACTCCATCCGTACACTCACTTCCTTATAAATTCAACTCCAAAATTGGATATGCACTATACGAGGCAGAGGTTTGAGGAGATAAATATAGATAGGAAGTTTGCATGCCCCTTTGTTGAGTCTTGTGAGAAAGCAGGGGAAATATGTAAAAAAGAAAAACCAGGGCTAAAGCAGATTGGTGGAAGGTGGGTGAGATGTCATTTTTAAGGAATAAAAACTCTTTAGCGGTTTTGGGTATTTTTATATTGATTTTGTTGACCGGCTTCACCTTCGTAAATCAAAACGAGGTTGTGGGTTTGAAACTGCCTGAGAGTGCATTTTTATACAAGAACTACATTTATGTTTCAAACATAGGTAGCAGTCCCACGTCATCTAATCTTGATGGCTTTATAGCCAAACTTGACAGGTATGGGAATATTTTGGAGTACAAATTTATAGATGGCCTTAAAGCTCCAAAGGGTATATTCCCCTATAAAGACAAACTCTATATCTCTGATTTAGACAGAGTTTGCATTGCAAGTATAGACGATGGCTCCAAGCAGTGTGTTAATATTCCAGGCTCAAAGTTTTTGAATGATATTTATGTCTTAAACGGTGATGCCTATATCACAGATACTTTTACAAACTGCATCTATAAGCTTGATAATAGCTTTAATGTGAGTGTATTTTTATGTAGCAAGGATAGGAACTTTTCGCCAAATGGAATCTGGTTCTCAAAGGTTTTGAACGCCTTTGTTGTTGTCTCTTTTAATGAGCCTGTTGTCAATATTGTGAGTCTCAATGGCAAAGTCGAGAAAAAAATCTATTTAAAGGGGCTAACAGGCTTTGACGGTTTAATTATACACTCAAGCCGTGTTTTCATCTCCGATTATAGGAGCGGAAAGATTATTGAAACAGACCTGTCGTTTAAAGGGTATAGAACTATAAAACAGTTTAACACCCCTGTGGCAGACTTCTTCCTTGGAAAGAATTTGTTAATCGCACCCCTACTTGAAGACAACACACTGTTCATCGGTAAGATTAAATGAAATTCTCCTTTAAGCTCATAAAAGAAGAGGGGATGGCGCGTGCTGGCATATTGGATTTTGGGCACACTCAGGTAGAAACACCTGTTTTTATGCCTGTTGGGACTAATGCTACTGTAAAGGCTATCCTGCCTTGTATGCTTGTTGCTTTAGGAGCGAGACTAATCCTTTCAAATACATATCATCTCTATTTACGCCCTGGCATTGGAGTGATTGAAAAGCTTGGTGGTTTACATAGATTTATGGGATGGAAAAGGGGTATATTAACAGATAGCGGCGGATTTCAACTGTTTAGCTTATCCAAACTTATGGATATACGCAGTGAGGGTGTTAATTTTAAATCGCACATTGACGGCTCACAACACTTTTTTAGCCCAGAATATGTGGTTGAGCTTCAGTCAAGGTGGGGAAGCGATATTGCCATGGTTTTAGATGTATGCCCTCCCTATGGTAGTGAAAAGGGTTATATAAAACAGATGCTGGATATCACACTGAACTGGGCTATTAGGTCTTTGAAAGTTAGAGAGAGATTCCTAGTTAGGGCGCTTTTTGGTATTGTTCAGGGAGGTGTATTTGATGATTTAAGAAGGGAAGCAGCTTCTGTTATGAAGGATATGGATTTTGATGGTTTTGCCATTGGGGGCTTGAGTGTGGGTGAACCAGAGGAGGACATGTACAGGGTGGTTCCCTTGGTTTCCGATATTCTTCCCAAAGACAAACCAAGGTATGCGATGGGTATTGGAAGGCCTGAGAACATAGTTGAATTAATAGATAGGGGCGTTGATATGTTTGACTGCGTTATGCCAACGAGGAACGCAAGAAACGGTCAGTTGTTTACTAAGTTTGGTACTGTGAATATTAAAAGAAAGGAGTTTGAGATAGACGAAAGACCTGTTGAAGAGGGTTGCAGGTGCTATACCTGCAGAAATTTTTCGAGAGGCTATCTTAGGCACTTGTTTAAGTCCAATGAACTAACATTTTATACACTATCAACCATTCACAATCTTTATTATTACATAAACCTTGTAAAATCAGCGCGTATTGCTATACTTAACGGCAAGTTTAAAAGTTTCAAAGAGGAGTTTTACGCAATGCAAAAAGAGGGGAGTTTTTAATGGAGTCTTTTGTTGAGCGGCTTAAAGATGAGTTTAAAGAGCGGTTGATTAGTGTGGGTTTGCACAACATAGGTGTTACATCCTTTATCCAGAAAAACGGTATATTTATTGTTCTTGATAAAAACGAGCCTGAAGATTTGATTCTTATAAAAAAGATTTACACTAAGTATAGAAAGAAGTATTCAACTCCACTGATAGGAAGCGAGTCTTTTTTTAAGGATGCTGCTGATGTTTTTTGTATGGAAATTCTTGAGCTTAAAGAAAATGCCGAGATTTTATATGGAAGAAATATATTTTTAGAGCTCGATGTAAAACCTGAAAATTTGAGGAAACAGATAGAGTATGAGCTTAGAAGTAAGCTTGTGGTTTTAAAGGGAGCTTTTGTTGATCTTCCATTGGATAGAAAGGTTGTTGATAATATTACTTACCGCTCCATGTACAACTTTCTTTTGATTCTCAGGAATCTTTTAAGACTAAAAGGAAAAATTATAAACGACCCCAGCTTAATTGAGGTGTTTGAGGAGACATTTGGAGTTGAGCTTGAGGCTTTTAAAGTTCTGCGTGATTCAGGTAAGTTGCCTTTTGAAAAGCTATTGGAAGTTTTTAAAAAGTATTTAAGAGAGGTTGAAAGGCTTGTTGAAATATCCGATAAGATTCTTAGTTAGCCTATTTTTTATATTACTTCTTTGCATAGCTTCATATGCATACAACATCCCAAAGCCTCTTGGTTTTGTAAGCGACTATGCCCATATACTGAAGCCTGAGACTGTTAACAAACTGAATAGTATCTTAGCCGAGCTAAAAGAGAAGACGGGCGTTGAAGTAGCTGTGGTAACAGTAAAAAAGGTTGAAGGTGGTGATGTTTTTGATTATTCTGTGGAGCTGTTTGAAAAGTGGGGTATTGGTCAGAAGGGTAAAGATAACGGTGTTCTGTTCCTTGTAGATGTGGGCGATAGGAAGTTGAGGATAGATACTGGCTATGGAATGGAGGGAATTCTACCAGATGGGTTGCTTGGTAGAATAAGGGACAGATACATTATACCGTATTTTAAAAAGGGAGAGTACGATAAAGGCATATTGAACGGTGTTCTGGCAATAGTCTCTGTTATTGAAAAAAGCTACCATGTTAAAATTACAGGAAACTTAAAACCCAAACCTGCAAAAAAGGGTTTATCTTTGGTTGACATAATCTTGATAATTGGGTTATTCTTCCTTGTGGGACCTTATCTGTTCCCTTTGTTCATTGGAGGGGTTTTAGGTGGCTATAGGTCTGGCTGGGATGGAGGCCTGGGAGGAGGCTTCGGCGGAGGACTTGGAGGCGGATTTGGAGGTTTTGGTGGTGGTTCAACTGGGGGTGGAGGCGTTGGAGGAAGCTGGTAAGTTGTATGGAGGTGAAAGTTAATGAAGGCAGTTTTGGGTGTAATAGCGTTTATACTGTTCATTGTAATTTTAGGAGGCATTTACTACTATAAAACATACAACAGGCTCATAGTTTTACATGAAGAGGTT
>WFQQ01000145.1 GCA_015486965.1 Desulfurellaceae bacterium | reverse complement strand
TCATCGTGCTGTGGTCTGTTTGGTCTAAAACCATCGCGTGGTAGAACACCAAATGGGCCCACAGAGGGTGAGGTATGGATGGGTCTCGTTGTGCAGCATGTTATAACAAGAAGCGTAAGGGATTCCGCAAAGGTGCTTGATTTGACTCAAGGTGCAGATGTGGGTTCACCCTATGAGATAAAGGAGCCAAACTATTCCTACTATGAAGCCATCCAGACGCCGCCAAAAAGACTTAAAATTGCATTCAGTGTGGATATGCCTCTTGGTGGCAAGTTGCATCCTGCTTGCAGGAGTGCGGTTTTGAAGACTGCACAACTGTTAGAAGATTTGGGGCATATTGTTGAGGAGGCAAAGCCAGAGCTCAACTTTGATGAGCTTGCCCAGAGCTATATTGTGGGTATGTTTGGCGAAGTGAACTTCTTTCTGAAAAGAGCTGAGAAACTTTTGAATAGAAGAGTAAAGAGGGGCGATGTTGAGGATACAACATGGCTCATTGCAAGGATTGGCGAGGCTGTGCCAATCTGGAAGGCAAGTTGGGCTAAGTTTGTATGGGATAGTGCGGCACGAACTATGGGTCAGTTCCACCAGGAATACGATTTGTATATGACCCCTACAATGTCCTATCCGCCTGCAAAAATAGGGGAACTAACGCCTTCCGATGTGGAGAAGAGGGTTGTGGCATTGATAGAGTCTTTGAGAGCGGAGAGATTGTCGTTTGTGGTTAAAAGCTTTGAAAAGCTCGCCTACAGGCAGCTTTCACGGATGCCGTTTACACAGCTTGCCAATCAGACGGGTCAGCCAGCTATGAGTGTGCCTTTGTTTATGACCAAAAACAGCAATCTCCCAATTGGTGTACACTTTATGGCTAAATTTGGAGATGAGGTTACACTTCTCAAACTTGCGGCGCAGCTTGAAAAAGCCAAACCGTGGTTTGACAGGATGCCTAAGATTTAATCAAGCTTTCGATGGCTTGCTTTAATTTCTCGTTGAGCAAGCCCGCCTCTTTTAGGCTTGAGAAAAGGAGGTCTGGATTATTCAGGAAATCCAGAAAGAACAGAATTTCTGAGGTTTTTATGTAAGCTGTGAAGGGGTCATTTAAAGCTTGCGGTAGTATTGTTTTTAAGATTTGATAAACGGGAAGCTCTCTGTACATTTTTATTATGCTTGCCCTTTCAACGGTTTTCATTACATAGAATGTCACTATTCTTTCAATCGAAGTGTGCTCCCTGTGCCCCGGCAAAATGTTATAGTTCTTTAAAGTCGGCATCTTCTTTATCGTGTTGCAGTAAGCTTGGTAGTTGTTAAACCTGTCCAGGGTTTCGTAATCTATGTCGAATAGTGGGGTTTGATAGATTTCATCCAGAAGAACATCGCCCGTAATTGCGTAGTTTCCAATTAAATATACTGCGTCAGATTTGGAGTGCCCCGGGCATAGCAAAAATTCAACAGGGGCATCCCATGAGGAGTCCTCTAAAATTTCATAATCAATGGGAAAGGGAATACTGTGCACGAAGTTGTAAAGCATCGTTTCCATGTCTCTTATTAATTTGTTATCAAATCCGTAGCTTTTAAGTAGCTCTCTGGATATGGATATTCTCTTGTCCAGGTTTTTGAATTTTAGATGGTCCATGAGGGGTAAAAATATTGTTGCATCTGTGTTTTTTGCGAGGAAGTTCTCGAGACCGTAGTGGTCGGCATGGCAATGGGTTATGAATATGTATCTGAGTTTTTTTAAATCGATTTTCTCCTTTACATAAGCCAAAGCTTCAATCGTAAAGGGTCCAGTGTCGAACATGACAGTATAGTCATCTACATCGAAAATATATAGATGAACAGGACCCACAGGATATGGTGTGTTTAAAGTGTGTCTTGTGTAATTCATAAAAGAAAAAGGGGCTAAAAGCCCCGTTAAGATTAAAAGATGTATTTTTCCTGCTCTATAAGGGCATCGGCAAGTTTCCTCTTTGCATCCAACAATCCGTATGCGTCATACCTTGTAAACCTTCTAATTCCACTTAGAATTGATTGCAGGGCGTCTCCTCCCACATAGTATGCACACTTTTTGGCTGCCTCTTCTATTTTTGTTGCCGCCTCAAAAGCAGATGTTATAACAACAGCATCGTAAAGGGGTGCTTTCTTCTCGCTCACCATACCTTGTGCTTTTTCTGCTCTCAATACGGCGCTTTCCAGTGCAAATATATACATAGCAATGTCAGCCAGTGAGAACAGTATCTCCTCTTCTTGTTTAATTTTATCCATATATTTCTGGACTGCTATGCCGCTCAGTGCCAAAAACAGGGTTTTCAAATCTGAAATCAGCTTTTTCTCTTTTGCAAATTTTACAGACTCATCAAGCTCCTCGAAAGATGGGGTAATCAGCTTTTCAAATGCCTGCATGGCAGCCTGCTGAAGTGGCAGTTCGCCTTTTAGCGATTTTTTGAGCATCAATCCTGGTATCAGGTATCTATTAATCTCATTTGTTCCCTCGAAGATTCTGTTTATCCTTGCATCTCTATAATATCTCTCCGCTGGATAGTCACATGTGAACCCATATCCACCGTAAATTTGCACAACTTCGTCAACAACATAGTCCAGTGCCTCACTTCCGAACACTTTTGAGATGGAGCATTCGGTTCCAAACTCTTCCATAGCTTTCTGTCTTTTCTCATAGTAGTCAGGGTCGTTTGGGTCGAGCTTTGAAATCTCCTGATCGTACAGGTCTGCGAGTCTGTAGTTTAATGCTTCTCCCATAAATATCTTTGTTATCATGTTTGCGAATTTCTCTTTTATTGCACCAAACTGGGAGATGGGCATTTTAAACTGTTTCCTCTGGTTAGCGTATTGAATTGCGTCTCTTAGAGCATACTTTGCACCACCGATGGCTGCTACAGAGAGCAAGAACCTTCCCTCATCCAAGACGCTAAAGGCGATTTTATAGCCTTTTCCAGGCGTTCCTAACAGATTTTCTGCTGGAACTTTAACATTGTCAAACATTACGGGTGTTGTGGAGGAGCCCCTGATACCCATCTTCTCCTCTTCTCTACCTATCTCAACACCTTCAAAGCTTCTTTCCACAAGGAATGCAGCGTAGTCGGTCTTATTGATCTTTGCGAACACCGTGTAGAGGTTTGCAATTGCACCGTTTGTGATAAATATCTTGGAACCGTTCAGGATATAGTATTTACCGTCCTCTGTGGGTGTTGCGTTTGTGGATATGCTCATGGCGTCGCTACCTGCGTCTGGCTCCGTCAGGCAGTATGCTGCTATCCACTCTCCAGTGGCCAGTTTTTCTAAGTATTTGTCCTTTTGTTCTTTCGTTCCATAGTAGATTAGGGGTAGGCTTCCTATACCTATATGTGCTGCAAATGCAACGGCAACAGAACCGGCACCACCCATTTTATCTGCGACGGCAACAACAGTTTTTGTATCGAGGTCAACGCCACCGTACTCCTCAGGTGCATAGACACCAAGAAGACCCAGCTCAGCTGCTTGTTTCAACTTTTCTTTCAATAAATCGAGGTTGTGTTTATCTATCTCTGGGATGTCTGGAATGATTTCGTTCATTACAAACTGCTCAACCATCTCAGCCATCTGTCTCTGTTCTTCGTTCATCTCCTCAGGAATCGCTATATCCTTGCTTTCGATATCTTTGATTATGAACTCTCCACCTTTCATCTAAAACTCCTCCTTTTAATTTTAGGTTCTTTCGAATACGGCAGCGGCTCCCATTCCACCGCCTATACACATCGATACTATTCCGTATCTTACATTGCCTCTGCGTTTCATCTCATGGAGAAGGGTTGCTGTAAGCTTTGCACCTGTGCATCCAAGAGGGTGACCTAAGGCGATGGCTCCTCCGTTAACATTTACAATGGACTCGTCCAGATCCAACTTTCTGATACAGTACAGGGACTGTGAGGCAAAAGCCTCATTGAGTTCGATTAAGCCGATATCGTTCAGGCTCAATCCAGTTTTCTTCAAGACTTCAGGTATGGCCACAGATGGTCCGATACCCATGATTTCGGGCGGAACACCCTTAACAGCAAAAGCAACAAATCTTGCCATCGGGTCTTTGCCTATCTTCTTTAAGAAATCTTCAGATACAACCAATGCCGCTGCAGCACCGTCTGTCATCTGAGAGGCGTTGCCTGCCGTTACTGTTCCACCGATCTTGAATGCTGGTTTCAGTTTGGCTAAAGCCTCCAGTGTTGTATCAGGTCTTACCCCATCGTCTATATCAACTATCTCTTTCTCTTTAACAACCTTTCCGTCAACTAATTTTGTGTGTTCTATTTCGACAGGTATGATCTCATCCTTGAATTTACCCTCTTCAATTGCCTTTGCAGCTTTCATGTGGCTGTTGTATCCAAATCTGTCTTGATCCTCTCTCGATATGTTAAACTTCTCAGCAACGATTTCAGCTGTGATTCCCATTGATGTATAGGCTTCAGGCCATTCATTGACTAACTCTGGGTTGGCTGAGAATTTATTACCCCCCATGGGAACCATTGTCATACTCTCTGTTCCACCAGCGATAATACAGTCTGCAAATCCTGTCATTACGCGCTCTGCAGCGAGCGCTATGGACTGCAAGCCCGAAGAGCAGAACCTGTTAACTGTCATTGCAGGAATCTCATAGGGCAGGCCAGCTATATGGCATGCTATCCTTGCCACATTCATTCCCTGCTCCGCTTCGGGGAATGCGCACCCAAGTATAACATCCTCAATGTCATTTACATCAACGCCAGTTCTTTGAATTAAGCCTTTTATGGCAACAGCTGCAAGATAGTCGGGTCTTGTATTTTTAAATTTACCCTTTTTTGCCTTGCAACCGGGTGTTCTGTAAGCTGCCAGAATGTATGCCGCTCTCATTTATTTTACCTCCTTTAATTCCTTAATGGTTTTCCAGTTTTTAACATGTGCTGAATTCTCTCAATGGTTTTCTTGTTTCCGCAAGCCTTTAAGAACGCCTCTCTTTCGAGGTCGAGCATATACTCCTCGGTTATCGGTGTTCCTGGAAGCACATCGCCACCGCACATCACATCAGCGATTAATCCGCCTAAGTACTCCTCATACTCTGTTATCTGGTTGCCCATCTTCATATTCCACAACTGAGATTTTATCGTTGCAGCGACATCTCTACCTGGAGCAGGTATATTCTCCCTCGGTTTCTTTGGTCTATAGTTTGTAGCAAGAGCTAACACCTTCTGTTTTGCATCGTAGATAAGGTTGTCTATGTTCATTGTTACGGAGTCTCCATGTCTTAGATATCCCATCTTGAACAGTTCATCTGCGCTTGTGGATACTTTGGCTGTTCCTATATTCTGGAAGCCCTTAAAGATTAAGTGTGAAACATCTATACCGTTATTCTCTGCCAATTCTATAGCCCTCAAAGCCACCTCTTTTGTTCCACCACCTGCAGGAATTAATCCGACACCCACCTCAACAAGTCCCATGTATGTCTCTGCATGTGCGCAAACTGCATCTGCATGTAGGCAGATTTCACAACCGCCGCCCAAGGTTAGAGCGTGTGGAGCTGCCACTACAGGGACTTTGGAGTATTTAATCAACATTGTCGCTTTCTGGAATGTTCTCACGGCTTCTGCCAAGAGTGCAAAGTCGCCCTCGGCAATTAAGCTTGCTATAAACATCAGGTTTGCACCCGCAGAAAATGCCTTTTTATCTTCGTTTGCAATTACAACACCGACGCCCTCTTTTTCAGCCCTTTTAATCGCCTTGTTCAACATTGTTATTATTTCTGCACCAATTGCATTCATCTTTGTGTGGAACTCAACTAAGAATACTCCATCTCCAAGGTCTAAAATGTCAGCTCCGGAGTTGCTTTCCACAACTCTGTTTGCTGATTTCAGCAGTTCTATACTGATGTATGTTTTTGGATACTCTATCTGTTTGTATGTTTTTCCTATTAAGTCGTAGAAGTATTTTTTTCCATTCTCCAATCTATAAATGCTTTCAATACCTCTAATTACTTCTGGGACTTTGACTCCCTCTTTTTCGCACCTTTCTATGAAGTATTTCACCCCTATATCATCTAACATCTCAAAAGGTCCAAGCTCCCAACCAAAGCCCCACTTCATTGCGTTGTCTATGTTTACAACATCGTCTGCAATCTCGGGAATTCTCTTGATTGAGTATATAATTGTGTCTCTCGTGTTCTTCCATGCAAACTCTGCTGCTTTGTCGTTTCCTGTTATTACGGCTTTTAGTCTCTTTCTTGGATCATCTATCTGTTTGGCTGTCTCTATTGATGGAAATTTTGGTTTTTGAAGGGGTACATACTCCATTTTTTTGTAATCGAAATAGTATCTTTTTGTTCCCTCTGGTGTTTTCTCCTTTTTGTAGAATCCCTGCTTGGTTTTGTTGCCTAAAAGCCCCATTTCGACCATCTTTTTAACAAACTCTGGTACTTTGAATATCTCCCTTTCATCGTCATCCTTCAGGAGTTCATAGGTGTTTTCTGCAACATGCACGAGCGTGTCTATGCCCACAAGATCGCCCGTTTTAAATGCTGCTGAACCAGCCCTTGCTGTGGCAGGACCTGCAATTTTATCCACCTCTTCTATGGTCAAACCCATCTCAAGCATATATTTCATGCCGTTAAGCATGGAGTATACGCCAATTCTGTTTGCCACAAAGTTTGGAGTGTCTTTTGCGTACACGATGCCTTTACCCAGCCTGTGGGCAATAAAGTCTGCCATATCTTTAACAACGCTCTGGTCTGTATATTTAGATGGGACTATCTCAACAAGTCTCATGTACCTTGGCGGATTAAAAAAGTGGGTGACGAGAAAGTTTTTCCTGAACTGCTCTGGAATGTAATCTGCCATCTCGTTAATGGAGAGTCCGCTTGTATTTGTGGATAGCACGCTGTTTGGATTTAGGTGTGGTACGACCTGGTCTAAGAGCTTCTTTTTTATGTCCATATTTTCCACAACGACTTCTATAACCCAGTCGTAATCTTTGATTTTGGGCATATCGTCCCTGAAATTTCCCACAGTGATGAAAGATGCGTAATCCTTCAGGTAAAATGCAGCTGGTTTTGCTTTGAGTGCAGCTTCCAGACCCTTCTTTGCGATTTTGTTAGGGTCATCATCACTTGGTAGATCGAGCAGGAGCACTTCAATGCCAGCATTTGCAAGGTGTGCAGCTATGGTTGAACCCATAACGCCAGCGCCCAAAACTGCAACTTTGTTAATTTCCCTCATACACTAACCTCCTTGATTTATTTCTTTATCTATTGACTGCATGTGAAACAGCTCCCCTCATCGGAGTATAGACACTCAATCTTATCGGCGTATTTCTGGTATATTACTCTTCTTTTCAACTTCAGTGTGGGTGTTAACTCCCCACCTTCAATGGTGAAATCCTGTGGAACGATTACAAATTTCTTGATTGTTTCGTAGCGGGCAAGCTGTTTGTTTACATTTTCGACCTCTTTTTTAAATAGCTCTATAATTTTTTCGTTTTTGGCAAGGTCTGATATATCGAAATATTTTAGTTTGTGTTGCTTTGCATACTCTAAAACCCTTTCGATGTTCATAGTCAATACTGCAACCAGGTATGGTTTCTTGTCCCCGTAAACAAATGCGTTGGAGATGTATTTGCTGTTTTTAAGCAGGTTCTCTATGGGTGCGGGTGCTATGTTTTTGCCACCCGCCGTAACAATGAGCTCTTTCTTTCTGTCGGTTATATAGATAAATCCCTCTTCGTCCTGTTTTCCTATATCGCCAGTTTTGAAAAATCCCTCTTCGTCAAATGCCTCTTTTGTTTTTTCCTCATCCTTATAATACCCTTTCATCACCTGGGGACCCCTAAACAAGAGCTCTCCATCTTCTGCTATTTTTAGCTCTGTTTTCTCAAGCAGTGTTCCCACAGAGCCAAACTTCATCTTGTCAAATGTGTTTACACATAGCACTGGCGATGTCTCTGTCAAACCATACCCTTCAAGCACAGGCAGGCCTATAGACCAGAAAAATTTGTTTATATCCTGATTTAAGGGTGCGCCCCCAGAGACAAATGTCTTTAGATTCACAAGCCCTAACTTCTCCCTCAATTTGGAAAAGACAAGGTTGTCAAACAATTTATTCTTTAAATTCAAAGCCGATGATGGTTTCTTTCTTTTAACATAAATCGTCTCTATGTATTCTTTTCCAGTGGCTATAGCTTTGTGGAACAAGTTCTTTTTAAAATCGCTCGCCTCATGAACAGCATCAAATATCCTTGAGTGAATTTTCTCAAGCAGTCTTGGCACGGTTACTATGATTGTTGGTTTAAACTCAACCATATTCTCTGCAATCTTTTCTATGCTCTCCGCATAAGCTATCCTTGAGCCGTGTGCTATTGGCAGGTAGTGGCTATCCGCTCGGCCGAGTATGTGGCTATATGGTAGAAACGAGAGGAATATGTCGTTTTCAGTTACAAGGTCTTTGGCTTTCTTGTTTATGTAGTAAATATTTGAGAGTATATTTCTGTGGCAAAGCACAACACCCTTTGGGACACCAGTTGTTCCAGATGTGTAGATAACTGTAAATGTGTCCTCGGGGTCTATGCTATCGATAGATTTTTCTATCTCTTTAATCTCTTCATCCTTGAGTGGTACAGACATCTCGGTGAGCTGATAAAAGGTCAAAACGGGAAGCTTCTTATCGGGCAGAAATCTATCGTGTGCCACCACCATCTCAACGGTTGGAATTTCGTCCTTTATCTCCAAGAGTTTCAAGTATTGAGATCTGTCTGACACTATTACAATTTTGGCTTCTGAGTGGTTGATTATGTAGGATACCTGTTCAGGTGTATTTGTGTGATATATGGGTATAACCCAGGCACCAAGGTTCATTATACCAAAGTCTGCCAGAGACCACATGGGGCGTGTTTCTGAGAGAATTGCTACCTTATCTCCCTTTTTGACGCCTAATTTCTTCAGCCCCCTTGAAACCATTAGCGTTAGCTTGTAAAACTCATCATAGGTTAAATTCACTATCTTTCCGTTCTTTTTGTAGGATATTGCTATTCTATCCTTATATTTTTTTGAGCTTGCTCTCAACATATCGGGCAGTGATTTGTATTGCCACTCCATCTCACACCCCCTGAATATTTCTTTAATTAATTACTATCAGCATTTTACGTAAAAGTCAAGTCAGAAATTATAGAAATTGTCTAATTTCTCAAACTATAGAAGTTCAAATTGTTTATCTGACTTTTTCGTATTGATATTTTTTAGCTTTATTTAATCAATATGGCTTGTAGTTGTTGAGCTTTCATATAAAAGTTTGTAAAATTTAATTACATTGACGGGAACGTAAGGAGGTGTATATGTTTGAAACTGCTTTAACTAAGGAGTTGGGGATTGAGTATCCTATAATTCAGGGTGGCATGATGTGGATTTCTAAAAAAGAGCTTGTTTCTGCCGTTTCTAATGCGGGGGCTTTGGGTATACTGTCGGCTCTAACATTTGATACTCCTGATGCACTTGCCGAAGAGATAGAACAGACTAAAAAGATGACCAACAGACCTTTTGGTGTAAATTTAACCTTTCTCCCAACGCTTAAACCTGTGGATTACGGAGCTTATGTTGATGTCATAGTGGAAAGTGGGGTTAGAATTGTTGAGACTGCTGGCAGGAATCCAGAAAAGTACATGGATAAGCTAAAGGGTGCTGGCATAAAGGTAATTCATAAGTGCACATCTATAAGGCATGCAAAGAAGGCACAAGCTATAGGGTGTGACTATGTTAGTATAGATGGATTTGAGTGTGCAGGTCACCCCGGTGAGGATGATGTAACATCTCTAATTTTAGTGCCAAGGGCAGTGGATGAATTGGATATTCCCGTTATAGCGTCTGGAGGGTTTGGAGATGGAAGGGGACTTGTTGCGGCTCTATCCTTAGGGGCTCAAGCTGTAAACATGGGAACCCGCTTCATGATGACAGAGGAAGCACCCATCCACCCTAAGGTTAAAGAGGTATTGCTTGGAGCTAAAGAGACCGACACTATCTTAATAGAGAGAAGCTTAAAGAATACCATGAGGGTTTGGAGAAATGAACTCTCTGAAAGAATAGCAGAAATGGAGAAGAGTGGGGCTACACTTGAGGAGCTTGCACCACTGTTGAGCGGCAGAAGAAGTTTTGAGTATATAATGAGAGGTGAGCCAGAAAAGGCTTTGGTGGCATGTGGTGAAGTTATAGGTTTGATAGATAGTGTGCCCACGGTAAAAGAGGTTGTAAACAGTATCATCAAGCAGGCAAAAGGGGTAATAGAGAACAACTATGCTTTAGTGGGTAGTAAATAAAAAAAGGGGCTTTTAGCCCCTTTAAGGTTTTAAAGAAGGGTGGCTAAAATAAGCCTATCCAAGAGCCTTCTCGACCAATTGAACAATATCTAAGACTTCGTTTTTATCCTCTAAGGATAGGTCTTTGACACCGTCGTCAAGCATTATCATGCAGAAAGGACAGGCTGTAACTATATCCTTTGCGCCAGTCTTATTAGCCTGCTCAGTTCTCACACGGTTCATTCTTTCCCCTTCTTCTTCCATCCACATCATGCCACCACCTGCACCACAGCAGAAACTAAAGTTCCTGCTGCGTTTCATCTCTTTAAGTTCCATACCTAAAGCTTTAAGTATTTCCCTTGGCTGCTCGTAGATTCCTGAGTGCCTTCCAAGGTAGCATGAATCATGGAATGTGGCTGTCTCTTTAAGCTGATTCTGGATTTTTATCCTACCTTCATCAATAAGCTGTTTTATGAACTCTGTGTGGTGAACAACCTCAAAGAAATCCCCTCCGAATTTTGGGTACTCATTCTTGAGCGTATAGTAGCCGTGTGGGCAGGTCGTTACAATTTTTTTAATATTGTACTGCTTAAAAAGCTCTATGTTTTCTAAGGCAAGGTTGTAGAAAAGGTACTCGTTTCCAAGTCTTCGAGCATTATCTCCACAGCACTTCTCCTTTTTGCCCAAAACTGCAAATTTTACTCCCGCCTTTTGGAGAATCCTAACGAAACTCTGGGATATTTTTTTACCCCTGTCATCGAAAGCTCCTGCACAACCAACGAAGTAGAGAACCTCTATCTCTTTCTCCTCATCCACCGTTTTAACATTCAGCCCTTTAGCCCAGTCCATTCTATAGCTTGGACTCATACCCCAGGGATTGCCGTTAACCTCCATGTTGTTAAATGCTTCCATGAGTTTCTCTGGAAACTTGGCTTCTGTTAGGACAAGATACCTCTTCAAGTCCACCATAGACCTTATATGTTCGTTGCTAACAGGGCAGACTGCCTGACACGCACCACAGGTTGTGCACTGCCAGAGCGCTTTTTCCGGAATCTGGACGCCGTATTCAAGGTATGAGTTTTTCGGCGGCTCTTTGTTAAACTCCTCTGTTGTGAGCGGTGTTAAATCTTTGTTCTCTTTGAGATTTTCAGCGTTTTCAAACAGGTTTTCTTTGATGGATAGGATTATTTCCCTTGGCACAAGTATCTTCCCTGTGTTAGCAGCGGGACAGGCTTGAGCACATCTTCCACACTCTGTGCAGGCATATCCGTCGTGTACCTCTTTCCATGTGAGCTCGTTTATATTTTTTACACCAAAACTTTCGGCTTCCTCATCCTCAAAATCCAACTCCCTTAAATCCATGGATGGACCCAGATTTGCAAAGTAGTTGTTTGGAATGCCGGCTATCAGATGCAGGTGTTTAGAGTTTGGTATGAAATCCAAAAATGAGAGTAACACTATTACATGTAGCCAGTATGCAATTTTGTAGCCTATGGGTGAGTATTTTATGTGGAAAACCTTGTAAACAAAGCTTGAGAACGGTTGGTATGGGTTTAGAACACCCTCTTTTGCCATATCTGAGGCAGACATATATACAAGGGTTATCATGAGCGTTGTGATGAAAAGCAGGATTAGATATGCGCTAAAGTGATAGCTCAGTTTCTTTGGTCTCCAGATGAGCCTACGAGCAAATGCCATTATCATAGCTATTAGGACAACAAGAACGAAGAAATCCTGTGAAAACTGGTATATGTGGTAGAGTGTTTTACCCAAAAAAGCATAGCTGAATCCGGGAAAAAGACCCTTAAGCAAAAGCTCTATCTCGCCAAACAGAAGAACCACAAAGCCGAAAAACAACATTGCGTGCATAACGCCCGCATAATTTATGTCTGGGTCGCTAACCTTAAAGTGGCACAGCTGGAGAAGTCCGTTTTTAATTGCGTTAGAAAGCCTTTTCCCAGGGTTATCAAACCTGTTCTCTGGTTGGGCAAATTTAAGGAGGCTGTATAGGTAGTAAACCCTGAAGAAGAAGTATCCGAAACTTGCTACTATTAAGATTGCAAGAACAATCCTCTCAACCATTTCCATTACCATCACCCCTTAAAAGATTGAATTTTTGAATATCCAAAAATCAAAGGAAGGGGGAGCCCCCCTAACTATTTGAGAAGGTATTTTGATATAACGATTCTCTGAATCTCGTTTGTTCCCTCGTAGATCTCTGTTATTTTTGCGTCTCTGTAGTATCTCTCCATCTCGTACTCTGTTATGTATCCATATCCACCGTGTATCTGCAGAGCCTCTTTTGTTACATAGGTGGCTGTTTCTGAAGCGTAAGCCTTAGCCATAGAGGATTTAATAATCAGGTCAGAGTAGCTCGCAAGACCCTTTTTCAGGTTATCCTTAATCCACGCTGATTCATAAACAAGCAATCTCGCCGCCTCTATCCTCATTGCCATATCGGCGAGTTTAAACTGGATTGCCTGAAATGCACTGATGGGTTTACCGAACTGTTTTCTCTCTTTGGAGTACTCCAAAGCCCTCTCAAACGCCCCCTCAGCAATACCCAACGCCTGCGCTGCAATGCCTATTCTACCGCCATCGAGTAAGTCCATTGCAATCTTGAACCCTTCGCCCTCTTTGCCAAGCAGATTTTCCTTTGGAATTCTCACATTATCCAGCGCGAAGGCAGTGGTGTAGGTTCCCCTGATGCCCATCTTCTCCTCATGCCTTAAAACCTCTACACCCTCAGTTTTTAGGTCTAATATGAAGGCGTCTATTCCTTTATGCCTTAGGGATTTATCGTGGGTTGCAATTAAGACGCCTATATCTCTATATCCGCCGTTTGTAACGAAAATTTTGTTTCCGTTTGCTATGTAGTAGTCTCCCTCTCTCTTGACCGTTGTTGAGACATTGGCTGCATCACTTCCAGCTTCTGGTTCTGTAAGAAGAATACACCCTATTTTTTCACCCTTAGCAAGTGGCGTCAGATATTTTTGCTTTTGCTCCTCTGTACCAAACTCAAGTATTGGATTACATGCCAAGGATGTGTGTGCTGAGATTAAAACACCTGTTGAGGCACACGCTTTGGAAATCTCCTCTACTACTATTATGTAAGAAAGAAAGCTTAAACCAGCACCTCCATACTCCTCTGGAATGTATGTGCCAAAGAAACCAAGCTCTGCAAGTTTTTTAATTATCTCATCCGGAATTTTATGGTTTTTATCTATATCCTGGGCAATGGGCTTTAGCTCGTTCTGAGCAAAACTCCTTGCCATATCCTGAACCATCTTTTCTTCTTCGGTCAACCTGAAATCCATAAGCAACTCCTTTAGCTATTTTTATATTGGGGTTTCCTTTTTTCTAAAAAGGCTGATAGACCCTCTTTTGCATCATCAGTTGAGAATACAACACCGAACAGATTTGCCTCATACTTTAAGCCATCCTCCTTTGTAAGGTTGAAGCCATCCACGATGGATTTTTTCGCAAGACCTACAGCTATTGTCCCATTTTTCATTATCTGTTTAGCTGTATCAACTGCCCCTTCTATCATCTCGTCCTTTGTATTAAACAACCTCGATACTACACCAAGCTCTTTGGCTTCGCTTGCGTCTATCATCTTTGCTGTAAATATGAGCTCTTTGGCTACATTCTTACCCACAAGTCTCGGCAGGTTCTGTGTGCCCCCAAACCCGGGTATTATGCCCAAACTAACTTCGGGGAAACCAAATTTAGCGTTTTCCGTTGCATATATAAAATCGCATGCCAGTGCAAGCTCAAAACCACCCCCAAGTGCATATCCGTTTACACAGGCTATGAATGGTTTCTCAGATTGCTCCATTTTATTCAGGATTTCCTGCCCCATTCTTGCGAAGTTTACAGCTTCCCTTGGTGTGAGTTCTTTCATAAAGGCTATGTCGGCTCCTGCTACAAATGCCTTCTCTCCACTTCCTGTAACCAGAACTACCCTAACCTCGCTGTTTTCGTTGATATCATTGATAATTGTGTTTAGTTCAGATAAGACCTCGTTGTTTAAAGCGTTTAGCTTATCTGGTCTGTTTATGGTTAAAATCCCTACGCCGTCTTTGACTTCAAGTATCACTTTATTCATTATTCACCCCCTATTTTGTGTAATCGTAAAAGCCTTTTCCAACCTTTCTTCCCAACCTTCCTGACTCAACCATCTTAACTAACAGGGGGCAAGGTCTGAATTTTGGGTCTTTAAAACCATTGTAGAGTACATTTTGTATTGCGAGCACTGTATCGAGACCGATGAAGTCTGCAAGTACTAAAGGACCCATAGGTTGGTTGGTTCCCAATTTCATACCTTTATCTATGTCCTCTTTTGTGGCTATGCCTTCATACAGAACGCAAATTGCTTCATTTATCATGGGTATCAAGATTCTGTTTACTATGAAACCTGGATAGTCTTTGGCTAAAGCTGGGTCTTTATCCAGAGACCTTGCAAGCTCAAGAACTGTGTTGTAGGTCTCCTCACTTGTTGCAAGTCCCCTTATGACCTCAACAAGTTTCATTACGGGTACAGGATTCATGAAGTGCATACCTATAACTTTGTCGGGCCTTCTGGTTTGAGCAGAGAGCATAGTTATCGAGATTGACGATGTGTTGGAGGCAAGTATGGAGCCCTCTTTGACTATTTCGTCAATCTTTTTGAACAGCTCTTTTTTTAGCTCTTCATTCTCTGGTGCTGCCTCAACGCAAAAATCCACATCCGCCACATCCTCTAAATTTGTGGTAGGCTTGATGTTCTGCAGGGTTTCCTTTATTTGTTCTTCCTTGATTACTCCACTTTTGACCTGCCTGCCCAGGTTTTTTTCAATTGTTTTCACTGCTTTATCCAACTGTGCATCCGATACATCGTACATAACCACCTGATAGCCATGCAATGCAAAGACATGGGAGATGCCGTTTCCCATCTGACCTGCACCTACCACACCAACTTTCTTAATCATGGCTCGCCTCCTTAAACATTTTCAAAAATGGCTGCAACAGCTTCACCACCGCCTATGCAGAGAGTGGCAAGACCGTATTTAGCGTTTTGCCTCTTCATCTGTCTTACAAGTGTGGCTAAAAGCCTTCCGCCACTTGCTCCTATTGGGTGCCCTATGGAAACTGCACCGCCATTTACATTAACCTTTTCAATATCAAGCCCTAACTGTTTGATTGCAACCAATACAACAACTGCAAAGGCTTCATTTATCTCAAATAGGTCTATGTCATCCAACTTTAAACCTGCCCTTTGGACACACTTCTCAATTGCTCCAACCGGTGCCTCTGGGAATAGCTCTGGCGCCAGACTGTTTGTAGAGTAAGTTACAAGTTTTGCCAGAGGTTTTAAGTTGTATTTTTTCAAAGCGTCTTCACTTGCCAGAATGCAGAGGGCTGCACCGTCTGATATTGTGGATGAGTTTGCTGCAGTTACCGTTCCATCCTTAACAAATGCAGGTCTCAAAGTTGGGATTTTTTCCCACACCACCCTGAAGGGGTCTTCATCCTTCTCAACTACTGTTTCACCCTTTTTTGTTTTAATGGTAATTGGCACTATCTCTTCTTTGAGGATGCCGTCCTCTGTTGCCTTCTGGGCTCTTTTGTAAGACCGTACGGCATACTCATCCTGCTCTTCCCTTGATATCCCATGTTTTTTTGCTATGTTTTCTGCAATAACTCCCATATGCATATTGTTGTATGGGTCCCACAGCCCGTCATAAACCATTCCATCTATTACTTCACCGTTTCCCATTCTATATCCAAATCTCGCACTCTTTAAGTAGTAGGGCGCCTTTGACATATTCTCTGCACCGCCTGCTATAACAAGCTCTGAATCACCCACCATGATGGATTGTGCTCCAAGCATCACAGATTTTAAGCCGCTTCCACATACCTTATTGATTGTCATTGCGTGGACTTTGTAGGGTAATCCAGCATAGATGGCAGCCTGCCTTGCAGGTGCTTGCCCCACTCCTGCTGATAAAACCTCACCCATAATGATTTCATCAAAATCTTCACCTTTGAGCTGGGTTCTTTTTAGCATCTCCTTGATAACCTCGGACGCCAAAACGGGTGCTTCGATATCTTTTAAAGCCCCCCCGAAACTACCAAAAGGCGTCCTCAGAGCTTCAACCACATACACATCACGCATATTAACCTCCTATAAACCCTCAAAAAAATGGGTTAGTCTTTAAGTAAAGACTAACCCAAAATTGCCTCTTAATCAAGAGGATAATTTCTCTGTTAACACTGGAACAAATTCGAGAAGGTCAGCCACGACAAATACATCTGCCACTTCTGATATTGGTGCATCTTTATCTTTGTTTATGGCAACTATGAAATTGGATTTTTTCATTCCTGCAAGATGCTGTATAGCACCTGAGATACCACAGGCAACATAGAGCTTCGGTGCTACGGTCTGACCAGTTGTACCTACCTGTCTTTCAGGTGGCAGCCATCCAGCGTCAACAACAGGCCTACTTGCTCCCAACTCTCCTCCAAGAGCCTTGGCAAGTTTTTCCACTATCTCTATATTTTCTTTCTTGCCAACACCCCTTCCTGCACTAACAATGATTTCAGCTTTAGTCAGATCTACTCCGCCTTTTTCTACAATCTCAAATCCTTCAAACTCCAATCCCTCGTCCTGTACATCAACATCTACGCTCTCAATCTGAGCAGAGCCCTCCTTTGCAGGTGCGAATGCCCCACTTTGAAGTGTTAACACAGCTTTTTCTGTGTTGGGTTTCAGTAATCTTCTCAATTTTGCATTACAGAACGGAACGATGAAACCTTCATCGGATACTTCCACTATTTCTGAGATTTGACCTGCATCCCACTTAAAAGCTATTCTTGGAGCCAAATCCCATCCGTATGATGAGTGACTCAAGACGATGTAGTCTGGGTTTTCCTTCTCTGCGACCTTGAGGATCAGGTCTCTGTGAACTTTTGGGTTGTACTCCTTGGCTTTAGAAACATCGGCAACATACACTTTCCCGTTAAATTCAGGCTTTATGTCAGATGGGGCTACGAAAAAAGCCACAGCTTCTCCGCCTACCTTCTGGGCAAAAGCCACAAGCTCATAGAAAGAGTCGTCTATATTACCGTTTTTATATTCACCAACAAGCAACAGCTTCATTTC
Organism: Desulfurellaceae bacterium; assembly: GCA_015486965.1. Lineage (GTDB taxonomy): Bacteria > Campylobacterota_A > Desulfurellia > Desulfurellales > Hippeaceae > Hippea. Next base: position 7,139 of record WFQQ01000145.1, on the reverse strand, counting down.
CTACCTCCTTAAATAATTGCTTTCTCTTTAAGTATTTTAATGAGCTTGTCTGCAATTTCGTCTGGAGCACCTTCAAGCACAATGCCGCCTTTTTTCTTCTCTGGAACGAAGGCTTTGAGGGTTATCACCTTTGGCTCAACATTCAAGAATTCGGAAACATCGAACTCTTTAAGCTCTTTTCTCTTTGCCTTCATAATGTTTGGCAATGTTGGGTATCTAACTGTGTTAAGACCCAACTGACATGTTAAAACCACGGGAAGGTTCGCCTTAACTTTTGCTTTGATTCCTCCCTCTAACTCCCTTTTTACATTCACCTTTCCGTCTGCATATTCGAAATCAACTATGGTTGTGACGCAGTTGTAATCCAACATCTCAGCAACCAGAGCACCCACTTGTGCTGAGCCTCTATCTTCCGACTGCATTCCTGTAAATATGATGTCAAAGTTTTTGTCCTTGGCGTAGTTTGAGATTATGGTTGCTATCTGATATGGGTCTTTTAAGTGGGCTTCGTCATCTTTGATATGCGCACCCTTGTCTGCACCCAAAGCCAGAGCCTTCCTTATAGCCTCTTTCACCCTATCAGGTCCGATAGATAGAACGGTAATGGCTACATCCCCAAGCTTCTCTTTTAGTCTGACAGCTTCTTCAACAGCATACTCATCGTACTCGTTAATTTTGTAAGTCAGATCGGATTGATCATACCAAAGACCATCTGAACTTACTGTAAACTTTGATTCCATGTCTGGAACCTGCTTAACGCATACAAGAACATTCATTTTCAACCCCCCTAAAGATTTACTTTTTTGCTACTTGTTTGAAATATAAGGGATGTTTACGTAAATGTCAAGCAAAATTAAAAGTCAATTTTATTCTTGACTTAGAGAGATTTGTGTAATATATTTGGCACTGAGAAATTTTACGTAAGTGTGAGAGTGTGCCATGACAGAGATAGATAACAAAGAGTACTTTCAGATTGGAGAGGTATCAAAAAAGCTGGGTATAACACCGAGGACTATTAGGTATTATGAGGAGCTTGGCTTGTTGGATCCCCCATTGAGGATAGAGAAAGGTATAAGGCTCTACTCAAAGGAGGATATCAAAAGGATTAAATTTATATTGAAACTTAAAGAACTCGGTTTGACATTAAAAGAGATGCTTGAGCTTGCTGATATTTATAACCAACACAAGCAGCCGTTGAATATTATGCCCAAGTTGATTGAGATTTTGGACAACCACATTATCAAAATAGACGAAAAGATAGCCCGCCTTGCATCGTTGAGGAAGGACATTGTTGAGTATAGACAGAGAATAATGAAGATTATTGAAGAGGGTAGGTTGGATGCAGAGAAAGAGGCGAAAAATGGTTGACTTCCTTCTATATTTTATGGTTAAATCCGCTTCTGGATGTTTTGTGTAATTTAAGTATTTTTTAAGTATTGGAGGTAGTTGATGAAACTTCATGAGTATCAAGCCAAAGAGGTTTTGGCGAACTTCGGTGTACCCGTTCCAGAGGGTAGGGTGACATATTTCCCCGATGAGGCATGGATGGTATCGATGGAACTTGGACTTCCCGTTGTTCTAAAGGCTCAGGTTTTAACAGGTGGCAGGGGAAAGGCTGGAGGCGTTAGGATTGCAAGAACCTCTGACGAGGTATTGCAGATAGCACAGGAACTGTTCGGAAAGAAGCTTGTAACTAAGCAGACCGGTCCACAGGGTGTAGTTATAAGAAAATTGCTTGTTGAGAAGGCTGCTGATATCGATAGAGAGCTTTACTTTTCCATATTAGTTGATAGGACTACATCAAGACCTACTGTTATCGCTTCAAAGCGTGGAGGAATGAGCATCGAAGAGGTTGCGGAGCAGTATCCTGAGGATATCATAAAGATTCCTATTGACCCTGTCACAGGCTTTTTGCCCTATCAGATTAGGAGATTGAAGTATGACCTTGACCTGATGAGTTTGGAAAAAGAGGCTGCCAAAATTTTTAGCGCCCTCTATAAGGTATTTATTGAAAAGGACTGCTCGTTGCTTGAGTTGAACCCGTTAGTTGTTACAAAGTCTGGGCATTTATTGGCAGTTGATGCAAAGATGGATGTTGACGACAACGCCTTATACAGAAGGAAAGAGATATCCAGGATGAGGGATATTACAGAAGCAGACCCCGATGAGCTTGAGGCAAGATTCTCTGGCTTGAACTTTATTAAGTTGTCCGGAAACATTGGATGTATGGTCAACGGTGCTGGTCTTGCAATGACAACAATGGATATTATTAAATTAGCGGGTGGTGAACCAGCTAACTTCCTTGATGTGGGTGGCGAAGCTACTCCAGAAACAATAGCAAAGGGTTTTGAGATAATTACAAGAGACCCGAAGGTAAAGGCTATATTTATCAATATATTCGGTGGAATTGTTAGATGCGACAAGGTGGCAAACGGTATTTTGCAGGCTCTGAAGAAGGTTAAGGTTGAGATACCTGTTGTAATTAGGCTGACAGGTATGAACAGAGAAGAGGGTATGGAGATTCTGAAAAAGAGCGGCTTGAAGTTCTATGTCGCAAACGATTTAAAAGAGGCAGCAAAGATGGTGGCGGAGCTTGCTAATGGAAAAAATAATGGAAATAGTGGTAAAAAAGCTCAAAAACAAGAAGAACAACAAAAAGAAAAGAAGGAGAAATAATCGATGGCTGTATGTGTGTATAGAACCAGTAGGGTTTTAGTACAGGGAATTACAGGAAAAGAGGGTAGCTATCACGCTAAAGCCTGTAAGGATTACGGAACAAAGGTTGTCTCGGGTGTTACACCCGGCAAGGGTGGTCAAGAGGTTGATGGGATTCCGGTGTTCAATACCGTTGAAGAGGCAGTTAAAGAGACCCATCCAAATGTAAGTTTGATATTTGTTCCACCTCCATTTGCAGCCGACGCCATATTGGAAGCTGTCGGAAGCGGTATAAAAACGATAGTTTGTATTACCGAGGGAATACCTGTTCTTGACATGGTCAAGGTTAAAAGGGTTATAGAAAAAGAGGGTGTTACATTGATTGGGCCTAACTGTCCTGGCATAATAACTCCTGGTGCAACAAAGATTGGCATAATGCCTGGACATATATTCTCGAGGGGCAGCGTTGGAATTATGTCGAGAAGCGGAACGCTACTCTATGAGACTGCAGACCAGATAACGAAGGCAGGATTGGGTCAATCAACCTGTGTTGGAATAGGGGGCGATCCCATAGTGGGAACAGACTACATCTTCTGGCTTAAGCAGTTCGAAAAAGATCCTGAAACAGAGGCCATGATGATAGTCGGTGAGATTGGAGGAAACGCTGAGGAGAAAGCTGCTGAGTTTATTAAGAGTGGCGCCATAAAGAAACCCGTTTTTGCATTCATTGCAGGAAGAACCGCACCCCCAGGAAGAAGGATGGGGCATGCTGGCGCTATAATTATGGGTAAGAGTGGAACGGCTGAGTCCAAATATCAGGCACTGCGAGAAGCAGGCGTGCATGTAATTGAAAATCCTGGCTATATAGGTGAGACTATAGCCAAGGTTCTGAAAGAGAGGGCTATCATTTAGTGAGCCTAAAGGGGGTTAAGCCCCCTTTTTTGTTTTATTCTTATTCTTGCAGCTTTTTTGGCAAGGTTGTCTGCTATTTCGTTGCCCTTAACTCCTCTATGTGATTTTACTACATTCCATTTTATGTTATACATCGATGTGTATGCAAAAACCTGGTCTATAAGGTTTTTATATTTCAGCGTGGTTTTTGTTCTGTAAAACCCCCTTTTACCCTTTGAAAAATCCTGTGCCACTTTTGCTATAAAATCACAGTCGGTGAACAGATTGATTGTTTCTATATCGGAGAGGTATGACTCTATATACTCAAAAGCTTTTAATATTGCAATGAGCTCTGCAGAAAAGGAGCTTGTACAACTTAAAGAACCGGAAAACTGTATCTTTCTGTTTCCAAAAACTATATATACTCCCCATCCTCCTATCGTATGCTCTTCATAGCAACTACCGTCTGTGTAAACCTCTAAATCCATACAGAGTAAAGCAACACTTTAAAAATAAGCGCCAAAACTGTAGCCAGGACAAAAGTCCCAGCAGTTATATAAATAGTTGCCTTTAGTCCAACCTCCTTTTTGATGGCAGCCATCGTGGCTATGCACGGTATGTAAAAAATTACAAAAATCGTGAAGACAAACATCTGCTCATGTGTTAGAACTTTTGGTATCTGGGATAGGCTGGATAGCCCTAAAGCCTGATAGAGCATCAGGAGGGTTAGCTCTTTCTTTAATATGCCGAAAATCAGCACAACGGCAATGGATGACGGTAAACCAATCAAAGCCATAAACGGTTTAAACACACCGTTGATTATGCCATCCAGATTGTAGTATGTTATAAGCGTTAACACTACACTGCCTGCAATTAGCATAGGAACAGCCAGGAAAATAAAGTCTTTCACCTTATGCCAGGTTTTTAGAAGTAGTGTTTTGATTGTTGGAAGTCTGTACGGTGGAATATCCAATGCCATCTCTGGACTTATGCCGGGTAGAAGCTTTTTTAAAATCATGCCACTTATCATGATAACAATTATGTTTATACCGTAAAGCAAAATTGCATATCCATAACCTATAAAGTAGCCGACAAGACCCATTATAACGGTTGTTCTTGCAGAGCAAGGCACCAGTGAGGCTAAAAATGCTGAGATTATCTTTTCTTTCCTGCTCTTTAGAATCCTTGTAGTCATAATGGCAGGGACGCTACAACCGTATCCAGAGACAAAAGGGATTATGCTTGTGCCGTGAAGTCCCATCTTGTGCATGGTTGAGTCCAATAGAAATCCTATGCGGGGTAGATATCCCACATCCTCAAGCAGTGATATTAGAAACAAAAAGGGCAAAAGGTAGGGAAAAGCTATGCCAAAAGCTGCGCCAACTCCATCTACAACACCCCGTATTATCGCAAGAATAAGCTTATTGTGTGCGAGTGCTGAAGTTAGAGAGGCGTCAATTTTATCAAAAATTCCTATTATTAAGTTTTCTATGGGAACGCCACCGTGGAATACTGCATAAAAAATGGAGAAGAAGATCAGAAACATTGATATGTAGCCAAAGAGAGAATGCAAGAGGATGCTGTCAAGTATGGTTTCTAAACTCTTTTTCTCTTTCTTTTTTACCACGGCTACCTTTTCAAATATGTCCATACAGAGAGCGTGTCTCTCCTGCACTATCACAAGACCATCTCTTAATGCATAGCGAGCCTCATTAAGAGAAGCTTTACAGGTTGAATTCTCCAAAGGCTCCATACACGGCTCGAACCCTTCTATTGCTTTTATTGCCATCAACTTTGGCGGCCACTCACCACTCAAACCGTTTTTTTCAATGCACTCCTTGAGCTTGTTTATGTATTTTTCCACCTCTTTGGAATATACACACCGTTTAAGTGGCTTTTTCGCCGTTTTTATGGCTTCAAGAAGGTCTTTTATTCCTTTACCCTTTTTTGCAACTATTGGAACTACTTTAACACCCAGTATGTCTTCAAGCTTTTTTGCATTTATATATATACCTTTTCTTACTGCCTCATCCATCATGTTGAGGGCTACTACAAGCGGTTTTTCAAGCGACATCAGTTCAATTGTAAGCTCAATACTCCTGACAAGGGTGGAGGCGTCAAGTATGTTTACTATTACATCGATGTGCTCTGAAAACAGTGCCCTCACCGTCTCTTTTTCTGCATCATCATACCAGCTTAAAGAGTATGTACCCGGCAGGTCAATGACCTCAGCTATCTCTTCGCCTATATATGTTTGTCCTTTTGTATATTCAACCGTTGCTCCGGGGAAGTTAGCGGATAAACTTTTGTATCCAGCTAATTGGTTGAACAGGGTGCTCTTACCACAGTTGGGCTGTCCAACTAAAGCTATGGTTTTCATTCAATCTCCTTGATGTTGATCCTCGAAGCTATGCCACGGCCAATAACCACATCGGAGCCATTAACTTCAAGCATTAAGGGTCCCTTGAGTGGTGCTCTCCTCTTAATCTTTATTACAACGCCGGGAATTATACCCAGTTTCCACAGTCTGTCTTTTGCCATGCAGCCGCCGTCTATCGATTCTACGATGTAGTTTTTATCAATGTTCCCCTCAATCAACTTCATATAGGGAAGTATAGTTAACTTTCATTGTTAGTCAAGGCTAATTTTATTTTGCTTCTCTAACAACTCTCTAATCTTTCTTAATTCTTTTTTGATGGAGAACACTGCGAAGGGTAGGTATATCCATGAGATAAATGCAATGATAAATAGAATAATGAGGATGGAGCTTATAACTATGGAGAGCGTGTTGTTAAAAGATTTCTCTATGACTTCTATCACCTTTTTTCCCCAATGACAACAACAAATCCGCCTTCACCGTAGCCCTTAGTAAAGTCTTGGGGCTCTTTGATGTCGTCTATTGAGTTTGCAAACAGTGTTTGATAGGTCTCTTTTACATCGAAGCTTTTGCTTCTAAGCATACTGTGCAGCTCTTCGGTTGAGAAGAAATTTACATTTCTGTAAAACTCACCCCTCTCTTTTTTCTTTAAATATTCAAGTCCTATAGGTGTTTCCTTATCAACTATAGCTACCGCTATTTTTCCTCCTTTTTTTAATATCCGATATGCCTCTTCCAATGTTTTTTCTGGATCATTTACAAAACATATTGTTACAGCAATTAGAACAAGGTCAAACTGCTCATCCCTGAAAGGTAGGTTTTCTGCAAATCCTGGATATACTTTAATACCCCTTGCTCGAGCGATTTCAGCCATTTTTTCCGATGGCTCAACCCCCTCTTTAATGCCAAGGGGATATGCAAACCTGCCGCTTCCGACACCTACTTCTAAAGCTCTATCAAAAGGCGGTAGCACGCTTTTTAGCATGTTCAATTCACTTTCATACACTGCTTTGTAGTTTTCAAACCATTTTTCGTATCGCTCTCTGTTTTTCTCAAATACATCTATATTTTTTCTCAATGTCAAAAAATAGTCTATGGCTTCATATATCTCTTTTAAATCCACTATTAGGCTTTTTACGCCAAGCTCACCTGTTAATTTTTCCCGTGATTTTTTCCCCATGTTTTTTGCTATAAAAAGCTCAACACCCTTCAATAG
>WFQQ01000144.1 GCA_015486965.1 Desulfurellaceae bacterium | reverse complement strand
CCCTTTAAATAAAATTTACAAACAACTGTTATTACTTCCTCTGGAGTTTTCTCTTTTTCAACACAAAAAACTTAACAAATTAGTCATGAATATATATTATAGCTTTAGTAAAAAGTATGAGGAGGCAGTTGTATGAAGAAACTTGTCTTTTCAGTTTTAGCCCTATCCTTGAGTATTGTGCCTTCAATTACACATGCGGCTTCTCTATCCACAAAAGGCTCAACACAGGTTAATATACACGGTTTTACCTATGTAGAATTTGCATGGGACAAGCAGACAACAGGCTTACCAGACCTATCAAACATGCCAGAGCCCGACCCCAACTCAATTGCAAAATACAACACACCACTTTACAGAAGCACATACAACGACATTAACGCTCAAGCTGAATCTTGGTTAACACGGCTTTGCTTGGGATTTAAAAATTCGGATGCAGGGATAAAAGGATTGATTGTGGGGGATTTCAAAGGGAAATCTGCCAGTGGAAGCAGGGGGAACTTCAGGATGAGACAGGCGTGGTTTGAGCACGACTTGGGCAATTTCAAGCTCAGGATAGGTCAGGCATACATCCTAGAAGAGATGCGCTCATCTGTAAGTTTCGCATCGATAAAACCCGCAGGCTACGAAAACAAAAAGATGAAAAGGGTGCCACTTATCAGGCTAAGCACATCTGTCGACTTAGAGAAAGCAAGCATAGATTTAGCCCTTGCCTTTGAGTCTGGCAATAAGGTAGCTGTCAATTCGGGCAAAGACACAAAAAATAAAGCCCTGTTTGTAAACAGATACACACTACCCTACCCTGCAGCACGGGTAATCACCACATTTTCCACAGGCTTTGGAGCTCCCGCAGAAGTTTATGTATGGGGTGCAGTAATCCCCGTGTTTATAAGCGATGCAAACGGAGAGTATGTATCTGATAAGTCGGAAACAAGCTATGCTTTTGGCGTCGGGTTTAGACTGCCTGTTTCCATGTTCAGGCTTGGTTTTGACTTTCACCACACAGATGGAGCAACAGGATACTCTGGATTAACCGATTTTGAGCCTGCCAGCTACTATTTAAGCAAGAGTGGTGATATTGAGAAAACCTCAACGAACACATTCAACATCAGTGCAGCTTACAGACCAACAAAGTCAATCACCTTGGCTTGTGAGTACGACCAGGTAAAATTTGATAACAATATCTTTCCATCAGACCCAAAGGTTGAGACAGTTGTAGGCAACATAAAAATCAAAACAACTAAAGTCACTATGTTAGGCGTTGAGTGGAGGCACATAAAGGCAAAAAACTTTGATGTTGTTGGCGCTGGCGACGATGAATTCTCAGGGGAGCAGATTTACGCAATCTACAAATACCTATTCTAAAAAGAAATAGCCCCTCTAAGGTTTCAGGAGGGGCTTTTAATTAATCACTCTCCAAAATTTCCCTAACATAGTTTGGCAAAACAAACGCTGCTTTGTGGATTTCTGGATTGTAATATTTAAACTTTAAATCGAGTTCATTAAATCTTTTTTCGTCAAAACTATCCTTTGGATGCTCATCACCCTTCCACGCAATAGAGAAAGCCCAGCTTCCTGATGGATATGTGGGTATCGCAGCCTGATAGATGGTAACTTTATCTCTGCCGAACGCCTTTCTCATGTTATTAACAGACCTCATCATCCACTTAGCATCGTAATATGCGTTTTCCGCCTGAGCAACAACAATTCCACCATCACGGAGAATGTTTTTTACATTCGAGTAAAACTCAGAATTAAACAGCCCTTCAGCAGGTCCAAAGGGGTCGGTCGAATCAACTATGACAACATCATACATATTGCTCTTATTCTTTACATACTCTATGCCATCACCTATTATTAGATTTACATTTTCCCTTTTAAATCCTTCTCCAACAAACGGTGTGTACTCTATGGAGTTTTTGGGCACTATCTCGTCAATCTCCACATCGTCTATTCTTTTTAAATAGGTGTGGCGTGAAACCTCTCTTGCACTACCACCATCTCCACCGCCTATAATCAAAACCGCTTCGGGCTTTTTGTGGGCGAACAGTGGCAGGTGGGTTATCATCTCATGATAGACAAACTCATCCCTCTGCGTAAACATAATAAACCCATCAAGCAGCATGATTCTCCCAAACTCATAGGTGTCTAAAATATCAAGCCTTTGGAGCTTGCTATACTCTGTATGTAGAACCTCTTTAACTTTAAATGTAAAACCGCAAAAATCTGAATATTTCTCTGTGAACCAGAGCTCTGGATTGAAAGGCATACTTCCTCCCCCTAACACAAAAAAATAGGGCTATGAGTACCCCCATAGCCCTTGAATTTTTTTAATTCTGTCTATTTGCTACTTCTTGGTTGGACCTTCCCTTCTGAATTTTTCGCCTACTTCCAAACCCATGTCAAAAGCTTTCAGGTTCATATCAAGGAAACGCTCAGGCACCTCTTCCTTGACTGTCTCCCTAACAGCTTCCACATCCAGAACATGGGTCAGCCCAACACAAATTCCAACGGCAAGTACATTCATAGTAACAACATTGCCAATTTCATACTTTGCAACCTTGACGAGTGGGTACTCATAAATCTTGTAAATCTTGGCATCCTCATCGGGAACCTTTACAAGCCCTGAATCTACCAAAACATCAGCGCCTTTTTTAAGGTCTCCCTTATAAGCATCATAAGCCTTCTGATGTGTAGCAAGGAAGAAGTCAACATTGGTAGATTCTGCAAACACTATGGGTGTATCAGAAATAATAATATCAGCTTTTGCAGCACCACCCCTAACCTGAGAGGTGTATGTCGGCACCTGTGTAGCATAGTAGTTTGTATGGAAAACTGCCGCATGGGCAAGAATGGTTCCAGCAGTCAGAGAACCCTGTCCACCAACACCAGCAAATCTCAATTCATAATGAAATCCCATCTTTCTACCTCTCTATAGTTTTTTCCACTGTTTTAACGGTGTTTCAACATCGTATGGATACAGTTTCTTTAACTCTTCCCTCGTTATTTTATTCTTATCACTCTCACTCAGTGTTCCTTTAACATACTTAGCCCAGTACTCATCACTTGCCTGCGCCTTCTCAACAATTGACTTATAAGCTTCAGTTAGCTCAGGCTTCTCTGTATCCTTATGCAAAACACCCGTTATAAACTTACCCTTAAGCTCCTCTTCGCTCATCCTCTTTGCTTTGGCAGAGCTTACTAAAAAGCTCTTCATATGCTCAAGCAGCTTTGCAGGGTCGCCAAGCTTGTTCCTTCGTCCAAAATTTATAGGGCATGGGCTGAAAACATCGATTAAGGAAAAACCCTTATACTCAAGACCCTCTTTTATCAGCTTCTTCAACCTCGTGGGGTCTCCAGCAAATCCCCTCGCGACATAACCTGCACCAGCTCCTATAGCCATTTTGCATACATCTATTGTGGGCTCAAAACTCCCCCTTGGGGCAGTTGTAGCCTTTGCACCGGGAGGCGTTGTACAGGAGTGCTGACCACCTGTCATTCCATATATCCAGTTATTTATCAAAACTACTGTAACATCCACATTCCTTCTGCACGCATGGAGCAGGTGATTGCCACCGATATGAACTAAATCTCCGTCCCCTCCAAACACAAACACATGCTTATCGGGATGAGACATCTTTATGCCTACCGCAACTGCTATAGCCCTACCGTGAATCGTGTGCAAGGTGTGGAAATCAACATATCCAGTCACCCTTGCAGCGCATCCAATACCAGAAACCATAGCGCAATCGTCTTTACTCCAGCCCAACTCATCTATGGCTTCCAAATAACACTTTAAAACAATACCGTCGCCGCAACCGGGACACCAGTAGAGCGGCATTTTATCCATTCTTAAATATTTTGTGTAATCTACAGCCATTATTCGCCTCCTCCAAACCTCTTTAACTCTTCCTCTGTCAAGCCAATCTCAACTCTCTTTGAAGGATCCTTAATCTTGTCGTATATCTGGGACGGCCTGATGAGAACACCAGCTGCCTGGCTCACACCATACACAGGCGCCCGTCCGCCTACAATCCTCTCAACCTCAAGCTTATACTGTCCAAGGTTCATCTCCGCAACGATAAACTGTTTAACCTTGGAGGCTATATCCCTAATCTGCTCCTCAGGTGAAGGCCATATAGTTAACGGTCTAAACATCCCAACCTTAATTCCTTCCTCTCTTGCCTGATCTATTGCAACCCTTGCAGCCTCAGCCGTCGAGCCAAACGCAACGATACAAGTTTCTGCGTCATCCATCTTATAATACTCATACTTCAATATTTCATCCCTGTGATTCAAAATCTTGTTGTGCATCCTTTCCAAAAGCCACTGGGCATATTTTGGATAAACCGTTGGAAATCCAGTTTTATCGTGTATCAAGCTCGACAGATGGTATCTGTAGCTCTTTCCGTCCTCTGTCCACCACTTGGCAAGAGGAGGAACCTCGTAGTTGTAGTCGTATGGATAGTAGTTTTCTGGATCAACCTCAGGCTGAGCCCTATCAACTATCTCCACCTCATCAGGGTCTGGTATGTATATCTTTGTGTGGAGGTGAGAAAGAGAACCGTCTGTCAACAGCACAACAGGCTGTCTAAATTTCTCAGCCAGATTGAACGCCCTTATAGTCTCAAACACAGCCTCCTGAGCGTTACACGGTGCAACTGCAATAATTGGATGGTCACCGTGCGTACCCCATCTTGCCTGCATAATATCCTGCTGTGAGGGTCTTGTTGGTAAACCTGTTGATGGTCCACCCCTCATAACATCAACAACCACGAGTGGAACCTCAAACATGCAAGCCATACCTAAAGCTTCCTGCTTTAAAGAAAATCCAGGCCCACTTGTACATGTCATAGCTTTCACACCACTTGCAGAAGCTCCAACGCAGGCATTTATACTTGCTATCTCATCTTCCATCATCATAAAAGGCAAACCCTTTTCGGGCATTATCTTTGAAAGCCTCTCTGGCACCTCACTGGATGGGGTTATTGGATAACCTGCGTAAAACCCCAGCCCAGCCACTAAAGCAGCCTCAGCAACAGCTGCATTTGCATTTAAAAATGCAATTCTTCCCATCGATTCCTCCTATTTACTCTTTGTTATCAGATTGCCCTGACTGTCCTCAAATGTGATTTCAACTCCAACATCCACAACATTAATAGCAAAATCTGGGCATATATCTTCGCACATCTTGCACCTTATACAGTCCTCAGGCCTAACAACCTTGGCAGTTGTTCCCATCCAAACGCTCAAGTCCTCAACCATTTCCAAAACATTTTTGGGACAAACATGGACACATAAACCACAACCCTTGCACAACTTGTGGTTAATCTCAACAGGCATCCGTCTTTCAGCCATACTCACCTCTCCTTTTTAAAATATTGAAAAGGGGCTAAGCCCCTCCCTGTTTTTAGATTTCATCTATTATCCTGTTCAATGTCTCGCTTGGCCTCATAACCTTTTCAACAATCTTCTCATCAGGCCAGTAGTAGCCTTTCAAATCGTAAGACTTACCCTGAACTTCGTCCAGATCCTTTATAATCTTCTCCTCATTTTCT
>WFQQ01000143.1 GCA_015486965.1 Desulfurellaceae bacterium | reverse complement strand
CCTTTATCAGAAAGTATATACAAAAATGCAGACTGGGTTTTTGCTCTGAGGTTTCTATCTTTATCAAGAACACCGTTTATATTGATTTTTGCATTCACAGGATAGATGAAAAGTGAAATCAAACTATCATTTGAAGCCTTGAAGGGAGGCAGATTAAACCATACATCATCTTTAGAATCGTAGCTATTGTTATCGTTTTCAAGCAACTTCTTTGCAACTTTAATCGCAGAGCTAAAATAAAGAGCAGCTTGATTTTGCATTAAAAGTCTTGACGAGTAATCAAAATCGACAGACGATCTTCTCTCAAGGACTAAAACCATGCTTACCAGAGCAGCCATAATTATCAAAACAACTATTAAAATCATTCCCCTATTGTTCAAATCATCCCTCTACACACAAAAGATATTTTGCCTGTTTTGGAATAGAGAATTACTTTAACGATAGGAGATGGAGCATCTCTCCACTCTCCACCGTAGTAAAATCTAAAATCTATTTTTTTAAACAGATCGGTTAGAGGAATTATCAGGTCTTCACCCGCATCTCCGTTTTTCTCTTCCCTTACAAGGTATGGTTTACCGTCATACTCCTTTATGTAGTAGGAAACGCTGACAGCCAAAGAGCCACCGAACAGAAGAGAGTCTGTGGTTTGGAAATCTAAAACCTTTCTCCCATCCAAAGTTTTAACATAGAACTTTCCCACTTTGCATCTAATGTCTCTGTTAATCAACGAAACAATTTTATAAACTAATTCTACTCTTTTCTGTTTGTTTTTAGAGAACGCTTCAGAGTTTAAAACTGTGTTAAACAGCTCGAAAAGTCCCAACATTATTATTCCGCTCAAAAAAACAGCTATTAATATCTCCAAAAGCGTGAAACCCTTTCTATTCGTAAAGAACATAACCTATTATCACCTTGCCCTTTTTAAACAACCAATCCACTCTGTATATATCAAACATTCCAATGGGTGTCTTAACAATTTTATATGCGTCTATGCTGTTAGTATCAATCTCTTTCCAGCCAGCCGTTTCATCTGGAAGGTTGAAAAGGGATGTGTAAATATACTCAGTTGATGCAAGCGTTAAGTTGAGTTTTTTTTCAGAATAATTCTGCACAAAGAAAGATTGGCTCAAAATCCCGTATATGCTTAAAGCAAGGATGGAGAAAACAACTAAAGAGACAAGAACCTCAAGTAGCGTAAAGCCCCTATTTTTCAAAAACAAATCCCAAAAGCAGTGGCTCTGAAATGGCTCTTTTTTCATCACCAAACCTGATTAAAACCCTATCCATCAACCCTTGAGGATATACAAGAAAGCAGTACTTTAAACCTTCCGGATACTGCCCATTAACTTCTACCTCAAAGACCTCTCTTTTTAAAACGAACTTTTTATCCCTGACGAAGACAGAAGATGAGCCTTTGTCACCACAAATAGGCTCAGCTTTGCCGGTGGACTTTGCGAGTTTATATGCAAAAGATACTGCCCTGTTCAAATTTTTAAGCTCTTCTGTTTTTGTTGCTTTAAGTCTTAGATTTTTTGGTAAAAGATAGAAAAGAGATATGCCAATTATTACAAGTGCAACAAGAAGCTCAAAAAGAGTAAAACCCCTCAATGAAGCTCCCAGCTTTTTATATCTGCATTAACCCCTGTTCCGCCAACCTTGCCATCCGCTCCAAGGGATATAATCTCAAATGGTCTGCCATTTTCACCAGGTGAGCGGTAAATATATGGATGACCCCACGGGTCTAAAGGAATCTTATCTGTGTCTAAATATCCACCAGGTTTGTAATGCTCTGGTATGGGTGGAACATCTGGTTTTTTAATAAGGGCTTTTAAACCCTGAATGGTTGTTGGGTACATACCATTATCCATTTTGTACATCTTAAGAGCCGTTTCAAACGCCATTATATCGTTCTTAGCTTTTACAACCCTTGCCTCATCGGGCTTTTGCATGATTTTTGGAATTATAAAAGTAGCCAGAATACCAAGTATCACAATAACCACAAGCAATTCTATCAGGGTAAAACCTCTTCTGTTCATCTTTAAAAACCCCTATTCTGTTAAGTTTTCTAAGAACTCATCCCAGCTTGTATCCCTTGCAAATTCAAGCTGTCTGTAATGCTCTATCTGCTCATTAAAGATGTTAATATCGGGATACCAGATTGTCAATCCATTAATTTGACCATTCTGATAGCCGCTATAACCGTTGGCAACAACTGCTGTTTTTAGGTTAGTATAGACCAAAGAAGCACTATCCTTTATATCTAATGTCATATTATCGTTCTTTTCAATCTCTCCTAAAAAGCTACCAAGGTCTGCGTAGCTTTCGTCTCCATCAGAAACAGTGAATCTCTGAACAGCACTAAATATCGTGTTTTTAAATGAGTAAGAGACAGCGTAAGAGTTCCATTGGTTAATAATAGCTAAAGTTAGATTGTTCAAAGAGGAAGCCAAATTTTCAACCTTACTCAAATCTATAGCAGACTGTGTTGTCTCGTATGAGTCTCTATACGCATCTGTGTAAAGCTCAACAACCTTTGAAGATATGGTTTTTGGGCTATCTGTAGGATGACTAACAAGGTACTCCAAAACATTGTAATAAGGCCACCCTTCCGCAGGTTCGGAACCCTCAGAACCTACTAAAAAGTTGGATGTATTTCTGATTTCATAGGCAACCTCTAACATGTTCATCAAACATGCGTCTATTCCTACTATATCTATCTTTTTACCCAATTCAGAGGATATATTTTTCAAAGCCAGGGCAAAATCGGGTACAGACATAATGTCATCTCCGTTAGTTTTATCCTGTAGTAAGTCTCTTGTGGGACTGTAGGCATAGATAGACTCAAAACCCAGTCCGTGATCCCAGATAACAATAAAGTAGTGGTCTGCTGGAAACTCGCTTTTCACCCATCTGCCAAAATCTTCAAGTGTAGAAACCCTGGACATATCAAGCTCACCAAGCTCTGAAAGTGGTATTAGATTGTTTTGACTAACATAATACCTTTCTGTAGTGGAAATATCACTGTCATCCTCAACAACAATGTTTACATCTTCTGTTGAACCAATGCCCTCCATCTGCTCAAGATTGCTCTCATCGTAGCCACCAAGACTGTTGTCTGCATCCATATAAACAGCAAATGTCCACAGTTTTACAGGAATAAAAGGTGAATTTGATGCCAAATAAGAGCTGAGGTTATCCCCTTCAACATTTAGAATTAGATAATACTTATAAGGAGAGCTAAAAACCGCATTTATGAGAGTTTGATAAGAGCTATCCTGACTTTGCAAATTCACTCTGTATGAGCCGCTCGGCTCCCTATTCATTACACCCTGGTATATAAGCTCATCATCTGAAGATAGAACAGTGTCCCTCGAAAGGTATAGCTCAACAACAAAGTTGTTTAGATTTGTATTTAGTTGAAAGTTAACTTTGATGTTATCGGGAAGCGATGAGCGTTTCAGCTCAAACGATGGATTGCCGTCTAAAAGAACTGATACATTCATCAAGTTTAAGTAGGGTGTGGGTGTAGGATTAGACCCCCCACCTCCACCACCTCCACATGAGTAAATTAAGAAAATAGAAATGCAAGTCAACACGAAAAAACAAGCTCTTCTCAATCCCGATACCATAATTTCAATTATATATAATTCCTGTCTCTTATACACATC
>WFQQ01000142.1 GCA_015486965.1 Desulfurellaceae bacterium | reverse complement strand
TTGAAGAGGTTCTGTCAACCCTGACAGAGAGAGAGGAGAAGGTTTTGAGGATGAGATTTGGCATTGGCGATGGACACGACCACACATTGGAAGAGGTTGGAAGGGTTTTGGGTGTGACCCGTGAAAGGGTCAGACAAATAGAGGCGAAGGCTTTAAGAAAATTGAGGCATCCCAAAAGGAGCAGAATACTGTCAGGATTTGTAGAATGAGGGTTAACAGATACCTTGCACAAGCCTTGAATGTTTCAAGAAGAAAGGCAGACGAGCTTGTCAAAGAGGGAAGGGTTAAGTTAAACGGTAAAGTATTGAAAGATTTTGTCGATATAAATGAAGACGATAGCGTAGAGGTAGACGGAGAGCCCGTTAGAATAGAGAAAGGTAGGAAGTTATATTTTGCTTTTTATAAACCCCCTTTTGTTATAAGTTCTTCCAAAGATGAAGAGGGAAGGCGAACAGTGTGCGATTTTTTTAAGGGTTTTGAGCAGAAACTCATCTGTGTGGGGAGGCTTGATTATCTATCCGAAGGACTGTTGATTGTTACCAATGATGGGAAGTTTGCAAACCTTCTCATGCATCCAAAATATAAAGTGAGAAAAACCTATTTGATTAAAACCAAAGATACTGTGGGTGCAGATTTGTTAAAAAGGATGTCAAAGGGTGTGGGGCTTGAGGATGGATTTTTTAAACCCCTCTCAATCAAAAAGACCAAAAATCCAAACTGGATTGTGGTTTCAATAGACTCAGGAAGGAATAGGGTTTTAAGAAGGTTCTTTAAAGCATTCAATGTTGGCATACTGAAGCTCAAAAGGATTGCTATTGGTGATGTTGAACTTGGCAGTTTGAAAGAGGGTGAGTACAGGGAGCTTGAAAAGAGAGAGGTTGAATCTTTAAAGAAACTTGCATACAGGAATAGAGGCGGAGTTGCTTTTGGATAGAGAAGAGCAAGCCAAAGACAGCTTTTTGTCTTTAAGACCATCAACACTTAAGGAGTATATAGGGCAGAAAAATGTTATAAACAGTCTTTCTTTAGCCATTGAGGCGGCAAAAAAACGAGGAGAGGCTCTTGAGCACTGCCTCTTTTATGGGCCTCCTGGTCTTGGTAAGACTACCCTTGCAAATATTGTGGCAAAGGAGATGAACTCCAATATAATTACAGCCACAGGGCCAGCCATAGAAAAGGTGGGTGATATTGCAGCTATCTTAACAAACCTGTCGGAAAGGGATGTGTTATTTATCGATGAGATTCACAGACTTAACAGGGCTGTTGAAGAGACGCTATATTCAGCTTTGGAGGATTTTAAATTGGACATAATTGTGGGGCAGGGACCTGGAGCAAGGACAATCAGAATAGACTTGCCGCCGTTTACATTAATCGGTGCCACAACGAGAATAGGGCTTTTAACATCCCCTTTAAGGGATAGGTTTGGAATGGTTTTCAGGCTTGACTTTTATAATGTTGAGGAGCTTGAAAGAATAGTGGCACGCTCCGCAAGAATTCTTGATGTTTCTATTAGTAAAGAGGCTTTAAGGGTTATAGCGGAAAGGTCTCGAGGAACTCCAAGGATAGCCAATAAACTACTGAGAAGGGTAAGGGATCTTGCCCAAATTGAAGATAGCAGAACAATAACAGAAGATATAGCCTTGAGGGCTCTTGAGATGCTTCAGATTGATGAAAATGGCCTTGATTATCTGGATAAGAAGTATATGGCTACACTTATTGGTAAGTTTAACGGTGGACCTGTTGGAATAGATACCCTTGCAGCGAGTATTGGTGAGGATAGAGGCACACTTGAGGATGTTGTAGAGCCTTTTCTATTACAGAAGGGCTATATAAAGCGCACCCCCAAAGGAAGGGTAGCCACATCACACGGTTTGAAAAGTGGTATAAAAAGATATAAAAAGAGCCTGCTTTAGGCTCTTTTTATCTGGCTACAACCTTTGGCATTTGTGAATCTTCGTAATCTTTGTATTTCCCCTTTAGATATATCTCTTTCCAGTAAGGGTCAAGTAGCTTTTTGAGCTTAAGGTCATACTCTACCATGCCTTTGTAGTACTCTCTATCTTCTAAAGCCTGTTTCGCACTTTCATCCTCTGGCATTGCGTGGAACCTGTCTATGATGTTTCTTGCAACCCTGTAATGGTCTCTGATTGGGCAGCCCAGTATGTAGTTCCCTACTTTCTCTGGTTCTCTCTTGTATCCGTAAGCATCCTGCCACTTTCTTATGGCTTCGAAGAACGGCTGGTTATATACATCGTTTAGATCCCCACCCTTCTCATATACTTCAAAGATGTTGACGGTTGAATATGGGAAGAAAGCGCATGGGGTAACTGTACCGTTCCAGTCGATGTATAGGTATCCTCCTTCCCTTCCTGCAGATATGCAACCTGTAGAGAGTACACCGCTGTTCCAGAAGTCTGGGTAAAATAGCTTGTAGTCCCACAAAATTTGTCTTTCTCTCCTGAAAAGGTACAGTCTCTGCTCTGGCGTTATAACAAAGTCGAGTGTGAATTTTCTCCCTATGGGCATATACTGGAATAACCAGCCATAGGTGGCTTTCTGTTTATTGAAATAGAAATCGAGAAATTCATCGCTTACCAACAGCTCTGCGTTGTGCCTCATCGCTGTGGTTGAGATACCGAACGGTACACCCTCACTGCGCAGGTTATCGAACGCCTCCAAGATTTTCTTAAAAGTTCCCTTTCCCCTTCTTAAATCTGTCTCAGCCTCAAATCCCTCTACTGATATCGCTGGCGTTACATTGCCCAGCTTTGCCATTCGCTTTGCTACCTCTTTTGTTATCAGTGTTCCGTTTGTGTAAAACATAAACCAATCGTCTGGGTGTTCTTCAACAACATCCAGTATATCCCTGCCTTCACTTTTGTATAAAAATGGCTCTCCTCCCGTTATTACAGTGAATCCCGAGTTCCAGAACTCCTTTTTCTCTTTTAATATCCTGTTTAAAATGGGATAAGGTATGGTTTCTGCAGATTTTGAATCAGATGAGGCATAACAACCGATGCAATGGAGATTACACCTTTTAGTTGGAGCTATGACTAAAAACGCTGGCGGTGTTCTTCCAAACCGCTCTTTGAATTTCTTTTCTGTCTCTTTGTATTCCTTTGTTGGGATAACAAGGTTATTAACAAGGACTCTGACAACAGCTTGTGCAACCTTTGGAGAGGTTAAGCCCTCTTTCATGCGTCTGTCTGCCATTTCAAACAGGTTCAAAATAACCCTTACCTTTTCCTTTTGCATCTCTATCGGTCTGTTGTCTGGGTTATCTATAACCAATGATTTATATGCAAGTTCATAGCCCTTTTTTAAAAGGTACTGTCTTAATTTGTTGTTTTTTACAATTAAATGTCCCCCGCCAAACGATACCATCTTTGTTAAAATGTTGGAAAACTCATTTAAACTTTTCATATTCTCACCTCCTTATTTTTTATTATTGTTCTAATAAATAGGCTTTGTAGCGACTTTTTCAAGAAAGCTAACTATAAGTAATTTCTTGCCAATATGTAAAAAAGAAGAGGAGCGGAATATCCGCTCCTTTGAAGGTGGGTTTTATTCGGCTGGTGTGAAGAATCTGTCTATCTGTTCTCTCGATAGCTCTTCTGCATTGTTTACACACTCAAGGCTCATGTGTCCCTTTGCCGATGGATACATGGTGTAAAGCTCATCTATTGTTGGAGCTGTATGTATTAAGAAGCCGTGGTTAATCCAGCTGTATGGAGCATTGCCAATAAACATATACCATCCAGGTGTAGCAGTTATAGTTGTGTTGTCGCAAGAGATTGGAGTGTAATAGAGCCCACTGTAGGGTGGTGTTAGATAGTCTGCATAGAGGAGCTCGTTGGAGATGTTGGGGACAAGTGTATCGTGGAAGGCAGATTGGACTATCACTTTGGGTTTTAGCGATGGATTTCTTGCCATAAAGGATGGGTCGACCGCATCCAAAACGAGCTGGAATAGAGCTATTCTTATGTTGTATTTAACTGTATCTCTGTATTTGGCAACATTTTCTGGTGTACAACTGTTTTCTGGAATACCTAAAGCTCCACACAGAAGTCCCATGATTTCTGGGTTTGTTGCCTCATTTAGGATGGATGAGTAGTTTGCACCTCCGACATTGAGCACAGCTTTAGATATATAGTTGCTTGGCTTGAGGCCTGCCCTTGCAAGGAGCTGAGAAGATGTTCTGTTGTCAATGTTTAACAGCATGGAGCCTGTAATTGAGCCCATGGATTGTCCAGCAAAGTAAACAGGTAGAGGTGGAAGTGGATTTCCTGTTAACTTTATACCTGTTTCCGCCATGGTTTTGACATCCCCTGCATATACGAACTTTGTGAATGTGTGCATGTCGAGCAGGGATTGGTAGATGTTCATAACATCATCTATGGCATTTGATGTCAAATAACAGGAGCCACTCTTTGTTGGGTCGCATGTTGGAGATGGGACAGGAACCCCTAACATATTGTAGGGTCTGACCCTATCACCGTGCCATGGCAAATCCATAGCAAAGAATTCGTAGTCAGATAGTGCAGGGTCATTTGCGAGTATTCCTGCATCGCTCTTGTCTTTGCCAAGGCCGTGTTGGAATATAATGATGCCTTTAGGATTGAGCTTGTTACCATAGATTGCTGTTGTTACATTGTCGTAAAGTTTAGGATTGGTGAAGATTTTTACACAAACATATGGGTATGCAGTCTGGTTATCCGGGAAATTATATTGAGTTAGTATTGTTTCTATATCCGAAAGACCATACACATTGGGAGTTAGCATGTAGCTTTGCAGGTTGTCTGTTATTTCAGGCAGGTTGATGCCCTGAGATGCAAGGTAGGCTCTCAGTGTTGAGTTGTCGTATAGATTCTGACAGAGAAGCGGCAGATCGCTCAGTGAATCTATCTGCAGGTACTCGTTCTGTGAAAGAGGTCCTGCGTATGTGAGGTTGTCAAGCTCTGAGTATGGGTATCCCTCTATTTTCATGCTGCTCAATGGAATGGCGCCACTGGCAGCAAGTCCAACCTGAGCGTAATCTTCAAGCCCAAGTGTTTTCTTAGCCACTGTGAATGTGAACATCTCCACAATGTTGTTTCTACTTATTCCAACTGCTTCCAGCAGTGGCAAAAGACCTGTATAGGCTTCCCTTACAGGTTCCAGTTCAGCCAAAGCTCCAGAAAGCTTTTGACTTCCCAATAAAGATTTGACTATAGTTGAAGCTTCAAGGTTTTTTATACCGTTTTCCACCACAACAACATATCTGTCTCCCGGGTTAAATGGAACTATGGGGTAGCCGTTTATCACATTACCGTTCTGTTTTACTATCATAGGTGTGTAGATATATGGGGAAATATTTCCAATGAACTGTCCCAGAGCTTGCGGATTGGCTTTGGAGTAATACCCCAGAATTGTTTCTGCACATGCTAAAGCTAAGGTGCTATTGTCTTTGTTTAAAGAGAACAGGTAGCAGTAGTCGTTTGTGGAGCTTGGAGTATATGGAAGTTTTGTTAGGGTCAATCCAACAAGCCTTGTTATGTCTAAAGCTTTGACATTTGATTGAAGTTCACCCTGATTTAGCAATATTTTGTCTGTTGCCAAAGGTATTGAGATTGGTGTGTTGGGACTAAAACCTTGAAGATTGAGATCGTTTATTGCTGTGTAGAATGCTGCCATCGATATTGGAGCACCTTCTGTAGGAATAAAGAGATACCTTTCTGTAGCTGCGCTCCTTGTTTGGCTCGTTAAGATGTCATTTGGGAAAGGTATTGTCGAGTTGCCCATGTTGGTTTGGTCAACATAGAATATAGCAATGTTTTTTGTAAGTTGATAGCTTGTAGAGGACGATGAGCCTCCAAGGTGTGGTCCTCCGCTACTTCCACCGCCTCCGCAGGAGTAGATAAACAGGGCAACTGTTATGATTAATAAAAACGATAGATACTTTTTCATAAGCTACCTCCTTTAAAATGTGTAGTTGAGCGTTAAGCTGTATCCCCACAGATGACCGTAGGTTTTTGTATCAACGCTTCCAGGTTCACCTGTTATAGGGTCTGAGTAGGAGCCGTTAAGCTCTTTGCTATCCCCTCTGATATGCCTGTGGCTTGTAGCGTTTATATATTGAATTGCTGTGTCTATACTGAATCTGCCAAAGTTTAAGCCTATTCCTGCACAGTAGGTGGACTTATTGCCATCGGGCCAGAGGATATCAAATGTGTTTGTTGGAATGGGTGATGGGTCGTAGTAATAGCCTGCTCTTAAAGTAATAAGCTTGGAAGCCTTCCACTCAACTCCGAATTTATACTGTAGCGTGTTTTTCCAGTTCCTTGGGAAAACCTCCTCTGTTTTGCCGAGCAGTGGGTGGTTAAAATGAATTGTGTATTCATCTATCAAATCCCAGTGCGTCCACAAAACATCTGCTTCAAGGGAGAGGTTTTTCATAGGTTTATACCTTATTCCAGCTTGAATCTGGTCTGGATGGTCAATGGATGTATCAGCTCCAACCGTTTGTACTCCGACCACCTTTACATTTCCGCTGAAGTGCGTATGGGTCATTGACCTATAGGTTAAACCAAGAGTAAGTTTTTCCGTAGGTTTGTACATTATTCCGATGTTGTACGAGTAGTTAACCGCATCCATCAGGTTGCCTTTAATGACCTTGTTGTTCAATGCTGGAATGGATGGTGCATAGATGCGCCTTTCTGAGCCACTGTACGACCTACCAATGGAGATACCAAAACCAATAGAGAGCTTATCTGAGATTTTGTATGCAATAGTGGGTGTTGCAACCACCCTCATGTAGTAGGACTCGAAACTGTTGTACATTCCAGCGTTGGAGTAGCTTCTCCATTTTAGATGGAGACCGTAAGGGACATATACCGCAAAACCAACAGCTATCCTGTCTGTCAGAGGGATAGCAAATCCTGTAAAGGGTATTATGAGTGTGGGTGAGGTGTCTGAAATGGTTGAGCCGTAGGGTTGGACTTCATTTCCGTTTGCATCTATGGCTTTGTAGTCATAAAGCTTTAACGATGGATCCATAAGCTCGCCGCCCACGCTAACTGTTGGTCGCTTAATCTGTGTTAGCCCAGCAGGATTGTAATAAACGGCAAACGGTCCATCCGCATAAGCTGCGTAAGCTCCACCCAATGCTGTTGCTTTTGAGCCAATCCCAAATGTATCGACATTCCCCGCAAATGAGGCTAAGGGGAAACAAAGTAAGGCAACAAATAATAGAGCCAACCGTTTAAATTTACCCATGAAATACCTCCTTAACCTTGAATTTATTTACTACCTAAATTTAAACCATCTTTTGCCTATAAGTCAAATGAAAAATGCTTTCAATTAACGGATGGTGTAACTTTCTTTGAGATTAAGGACTAACATAAGTTCTAAAAACCTTTTATTTAAAACAACTTAATCAACCTAATGAGATTGTTTGATAGCAGTATTAACACTTTACGTAAACGATACTATCTCAGGGAAATAAAAAATGGCTGGGATGCAGGGATTCGAACCCCGACTCGCGGATCCAGAGTCCGCTGTCCTACCGTTAGACGACATCCCAGCGTGCGTTTCAGATTTTATCTTTTACCCGTTAAAAGTCAAGGGTTTTAGCTGTTTATAAACAGTTTATGTTGACAATATATAAACCGCATTTGAGAAAATAAGAGGGGAGGGTTTGTAGAATGAGATTTTTGCTTTTTTTCTTGGTTTTTGTTTTTCTTGGTTTTAGCGCTTTTGCTGGAACCGCAACTTATTATCTTGCTCCAATTGATATTTTTGGTGTTCGGGGAGGGCAGTCATCTTATGTTACACCTGAAGAGTTGACAAAGGGTGATAAGGTAGACCTTGCCCAGAGTTTGAGCGGTCAACCTGGCATAAATACTGTTGCAAAGGGTCCTGCAGCTTATGACATTGTGGTTAACGGTCTCAATAGGGATAATATCAATGTGATAGTCGATGGTGCGAGGGTTTACGGGGGTTGTCCTTCGAGAATGGATTCCCCAATTTTCCATATTCCAACAAACGCTGTTCAGGTTGTCAAAATAACATACGGACCCTTTGATGTCACCAACGAAGGCTCTTTGGGCGGTGCCGTAAAAATAGAAACAATAGCACCAAGAAAAGGAACACATGCCAATATTAATTTAAACACAAATTCATACGGATTTTTTAATCCTAATATTGAGGCTTCCTATTACAATGGAAAGGTCTATTTTGTTGGTGGTTATTCCTATGAAACAGCACTACCCTACAAGGATGGGAATGGCAAAAGGATAACAGACATGATTAATTATAACCATCCACCAAAGAGGGCTTACTATATGAATTCATTTTTTGGTAAAGTGGGTTACACACCAACACCAGATACAAATATCTATCTATCTTATCTGAAGAAAAACTCAAACGATGTGCTATATCCATTCCTTGGCATGGATGCGATCTATGATAGAACGAACATAGTTACACTGCATTTCAAAAAAGGCAAGGTAAACCAGTTTTTGAAAAATATCAAGTTTAAACTGTATTACAGCGATGTGTATCACCTGATGACAAATCAATACAGAAACGCACCAATGTTTGCCTCTGTCTATGCGGCTACTCACACATTTGGCGGCTCCTTCTCATTGGATGTTAAAGGAATAACCGTTGGAACGGATAGCTTTATTAGGAAGTGGTTCGCAGAGAAAACAAACATGATAATAGCCAAGTATATGATACCCGATGTGATGCTTGTAAATAACGGCTTTTATATTAAAAAGGGTTTGAAACTTTCAAAAGCTCTCTCTTTAGAGATAGGTGGAAGATTGGATTACACGGTTTCAAGGCCAGATAAAGGCC
Source organism: Desulfurellaceae bacterium (assembly GCA_015486965.1). Taxonomy (GTDB): domain Bacteria; phylum Campylobacterota_A; class Desulfurellia; order Desulfurellales; family Hippeaceae; genus Hippea. The sequence continues at coordinate 29,342 of WFQQ01000142.1, read as the reverse complement.
TTCAGCAGGATAATGAAAAAACCTTTCCAATGTTCCTTGCTTTGTACAAAAAATTCTATGGAACAACACCAGAAAGGAATAGAAAGAATTTCTACGCGAGTGGCTATGTAAACTTTAACTATTCAATTAATGCAAACAATAGCGTTTCTTTCGGTTTTGGCCACTCTGCAAGAACACCAGACCCAGAGGAGAGGTATATATTTCTTCTAAAGCCTGTCGGTGTATGGCTTGGAAATCCCAATCTTGACCCTGTTAAGAACAACGAGTTCGACCTCGGATACAAGGGAAATTTAGGTGCTCTTAAAGTGAAAGTAGATGCATTTTATAGGTATTTGACTGACTATATTACGCTGACAAAGGTTAAGGATAACGGCAAGATGTATGTTCTTTATGAGAACACAGATGCCTATATGTTGGGAGCTGATGCCAAGTTGAGTTATGACCTTCTCGATTGTTTGAGGCTTACCTCTATCACCTCATACCTCTATGGACATCAGAACACAGACGGCAGCAAACATATAAACAGTTCCAATATGCCCGACATTGTTCCTTTAAGGGAGAGGTTTGTTGTAAAGTTTCACAAGCCGAGATACTCCGTTGAGGCAGAGACCATATTGTCTGCCAGGCAGACAAGGGTCAATTCAGATGTCCATGAAAAGCCAACGCCGGGGTATGGATTGTTTAACTTGAGAGCTGACTATAAATACAAGAGGCTCTTTATAGAAGCTGGTGTTGATAATGTTTTTGATAAAGAGTACTACTCATACACAGATTACTACTCAAACCCATTTAACACGGGCATTAAATTACCGTTACCAGGAAGGACTTATTACTTGAATGTTGCTTACAGATTTTAATTTATGTAAACTACTAAATTAGTATGCGTGCCTGCCAGAGTGGGCAGGCACAAGTTTTTTGTAATGAGCTTATGAAGTGAAAAAGTGGTTTTGACTATAGAAGAGAAAACAAAAAGATATAAGGTTTACTCGTTTTTTCTATCATTACTTTTCCATCTGTTCTTGTTTGTTTTTTCTTTAAGAGCCCTTGTTGCCCTTCAGGGCAATCTGTCCAAAGGCAAAGAGGTTGAGGTTAATCTCGTAAATATTGAGAAACCAAAGGTTGTTATCCCTGTTCCCGTTAATCCTCCTGTTGTTAAGAATTTGGTCAGGAATATCCAAGCCAGCAAGACAGTTGTACCTATAAAGCAAAAAGTTGTTATTCCAGATGTTAAAAGTATGCCAAAAATGGTCGATGTTCCCAATGTAAAAGAGATAAAAATTGCCAAGCCTCTTAATAAAAGGGTGCTTAATATAGATGAGAATGCGCTTGACAAAGTTTTGGTTTCAGCCCATCCTGAGAGGTATTTGGGCTCTGTTCCTTCAAAAGTAGATGTAAAACTCAATAGAGCTGTTAAACCTATAAATGTTGCTGCTCCCGTTTTGCCTAATATTGGGGAGAGAAGGGTTAAAAATGCCATTCCAAAAAGCCTGTATGACTCTCTGCTTGCTCGCTACACTGCTTTGGTTAGAGAGGTAATAGAGAAGCACAAGTTTTATCCTGAGATTGCAAGAGAAGAGGGGGTTGAGGGAAAGGTGTTGCTTGAGTTTAAGATTCTTAAAAATGGAAAACTGGCATTTGTAAAGGTTCTCAAGTCTTCTTCTTACGATATACTCGATTCTGCGGCTGTTTATTCGGTTAAAAAAGCAGCCCCCTTGCCACCGATACCAAAGAAGCTTGGCAAGAGGGCTATAACATTGAGGCTTTGGGTGAAATTTGAGCTTGGAGGTTAGAGATGAAAAAGGCTACGGGTTTTCTGTTTTTTGTTCTGCTATTTCTGTTTGTGTCAGGTTTTTCCTATGCTATGACAGTTATTAAGAAGGATAGGAATGGAGACGGTAAGGTTGATGAAATCATATACATGAAAAGCAAAAACTTTTACAAGGTGCTGCTTGACAACAATGGGGATGGTGTTATGGATGTTTGTAATTTATATAAGAATGGGAAGTTGGTTAAGCAACTCCAAGACACAAACAAAGATGGCAAGATGGATGTTGCTATCTACTTTGATAAAAGAGGTGAGATAGAAAAAGAGGAGATTGACACAAACCATGATGAGAAGTTTGATGTCATTGATATTTACTCTAATGGTAAGGTTGAAGAGCAAAAGAAGGATACAAACCACGATGGAAAGATGGATGAGTTTATATACTTTGATAAAGATGGAAAGGTGAAGAGTGCAGAGAGAGATTTGAACTTTGATGGAAAGGTGGATTACTGGGCTTACTACTCAAACGGTAAGGTCTATAAGGTGGTATTGGATAAAAATCACGATGGAAAGCCCGATATGTGGGTGTTTTACGATAAAAACGGCAAAAAGAAAGAGGTCAAGCTCGATAAAAATCACGATGGGAAGCCAGATTACTGGTATTATTACAAGAACGGCAAGCTTAAAGAGGTAGATGCAGATAGTAATAACGATGGAAAGGTAGATATAAAGTGGTTTTACGAAAAAGGAAAAATAGTTAAGGTCGAGAGAGACACCAATTTTGATGGCAAAATGGATGAGATTATCAACAAGGGTGAGTTTAAAGTTAAGAAATAGGTTTTTTGAAAAGTGAAACAGAGGGTTTTGCTCGTTGAAGACGATATTGAGCTGAACCATACTATAGCAGAGTTTCTCACGATGTCCAACTTCGATGTTGTGCCTGTCTATGATGGGGATGAGGCTTTGAATGCAATGTATGAGAGCAACTTTGATGTTGTTTTGCTCGATATAAAACTCCCCAAAATGAACGGGTTTGATGTTGCAAGGGAGATAAGAAGAAATTTCTCAACTCCCATTATCTTTATAACTTCTTTAGATGGTGAAACAAATGTTGTTAAAGCTTTTTTAAACGGTGGAGATGACTACATAAGAAAACCGTTTTCACTGAGAGAGCTAAAAGTTAGGATTGATGCTATCCTGAGGCGTGTTTATGGGAGTAAGGAGAGTTTAATCAGAATATCTGATGATGTTGAATTTAATCTGGAAAAACTCGAGCTTTACAAAAATGGTGAAAGAGTGAAACTTAAGACCAAAGAGCTCAAACTTTTGAAGCTGTTTCTCCAAAACAAGGGTAAGGTTTTATCCAAAGGCGTGATTTTTGATAACATTTACGACTACGATGAAGAGCCAAATGAGTACTCGTTGAGGACTTTTATAAATAATCTGAGGAGGGTTATAGGTAAGGATAAGATAGAGACTGTAAAAAACACAGGCTACAGGTATGTTGGCTGAAAGGCGTTCTCTAAAGAGGTTCCTGTTTTTCTACCTCACTTCGACACTCCTTCTTGTCGGTATTGGCGAGTATCTTTACTACCTGTTTGCAAAAAATAAGATTGTAGAGGAGGAGAAGTATTATATAAAAAATGAGCTTCGGTTTTACTTAAGTCGCAATCCCAATATTCCCGATTTGGTAAAGCTCAGAGAGCTAAAGGGAAAGGGAATTTTAAATGTTAAAATTGCGGTCTATAAAAACAATCGCTATATATACGGAGACTTTAGGCCTGAAAAAATCTATTTTAACAATGAATCCTGGGTTCAGAACGGAAAGGTGTATTTTTTACTCATTATACCGAAAGATTGGGGAAAGATTTATGTTCTCTGTTCAAAGAGTATAAACAAAAAGGCTTTAAAGAGGCTTGAGAAGGAGCTTATTTTATTTACCCTGTTCTCAGTAGTTTTTATATCCATAAGTGCATTTTTTTTGGGAAAGATTTTCCTCAAGCCAATGAGAGATGCGATTAGGAGCATGGAGGATTTTCTTGATGATGTTACGCACGAGATGAACACGCCTTTGAGTATAATCCTTAATAATTTAGAGATTCTTGAGATTAAGGGTGTGAAAAATAAAGAATCAGAAAGAATAAGGCTGGCCTCTTTGAGGTTGAGTAAGCTGTTTAGAGATTTAGTTTATGTCAAGTTTAATAAAGGCAAAAGAAAGGTTTTAGAAGAGCTTGATTTGAAAGGTGTCATAGAAGATAGGATAGAGATTTTTTCACTTTTTGCGGAGAGTAAGAGCCTAAAAATTGAGGCTGAGTTGAATGAACTTTTGGTTAGAATGGACAAGGAGGATGCCCTTAGGGTTGTAGATAACCTGCTTTCTAACGCCATAAAATACTCTCCTCAGAACTCTGCTGTTAAGATTGTTTTGAATAAGAATAGCCAGAAAGATTTAATCATTGAGAACAGTGGAGAGATAAAGAACAGAGAAAATATAGTGAAGAAATTTTATAGGGAGGATAAAAAGAGCGGCGGTTTGGGTCTTGGTCTATATATAGTAGATAGAATCTGCAGAGAGTATAATTTAAAATTTAGTATCGACAATGAAAATTCAAAGGTTGTGATAAAAATTTCCTTTGTAAGCATTTCCGTTTAGATTTGGTTTATCTTAAGGTGTTAGATAGAAACCTGACCCTTGCTCGGAGTTTTTGTGTTTTAAACCTCCTTGCAGCCCCTTTTTTCAGGAGAGAATCCCCCCGATTTTCTCTCCTGTTTTACTTGAGAATTGACACAGGTCAATGATTGATTAAAGATGAGGCTTTAGAATAATAAAAGCTTATGGAAGATGTAGTATGATTAAAAACATTTGTAGGGAGTTTAATGAATTGACAAAATTGTTAAAATTTGATAAAGAGTAAAATGCGGATTCGATGGGGGGATGTCGAACCTGTATTTTACAATCTATACTAAGTTTTTTTGGAGGTGTTTATGAGCAAGGGTAGGAAGAAGGGCAGTGTCTCAAGAAGAAACATTCTTAAGTCAGCGGCTATTGGTGGAATTGGGGCTGCGGCTATTGGTGCTGGTTTAACCGCTACTAAAACTCCTAAAGCTGACGCTGCCGGAATCTCTGGTGAGCTTGCCAAGGTTATGAAAGAGAGGGGTTTGTCCCCTGATGATGTCTTGGCAGCAGCAAAAACCTACATACCAGAGGGTGTTCACGACCCGTATGTTTGCTTGTCCTCTGGCGGTCAGAGTGGTCAGATTTACATTTATGGTGTCCCATCAATGAGGCTGCTCAAGGTTATTGGCGTATTTACGCCTGAGCCATGGCAGGGCTGGGGCTTTGACAAGGAATCTCAGGAAATTCTGAAAGGTGGAGCTGTTCAGGGTAGGGCGGTTTACACAGGCGATACCCACCACCCAGGATTCTCAGAGACTGACGGTGATTATGACGGCGAGTATGCATTCATCAACGACAAGAGCCAGGGTAGGGTTGCTGTTATTGACACAAGAGACTGGCAGACAAAACAGATAGTTAAGAACCCTGTCTTGAAATCCACTCACGGTGGAACAAGTGTTACACAGAACACAGAGTATATCTTTACAGCGTGTCAGTATGCTGCTCCTTACGACGAAAAATATCATGACCCAATGGATCAAGAGGTTTACAACAAGATTTACAGGGGCGGTCATACATACTGGAAGTTCGACAGGAAGAAGGGCAGAATCGACATGGAGAACTCATTCACAATCGAACTTCCACCATACATGCAGGACATCAACGACTGCGGTAAGAGGATGAGCCACGGTTGGGGTTTCTCAAACTCCTTCAACACAGAAAGGTACATCGGTGGTATTGAGAGGGGTAACCCACCGTTTGAGGCTGGTTGTTCTGCAAACGACACAGACTTCATCCACATGACAAACTGGAAGAAGGCAGAAGAGGTTATCAAGAAGGGTGATTACAAGGTTATCAACGGACACAAAGTAATTCCTATGGATGTTGCTGTTGCGAACGGTCTTGTCTATCTCATTCCTGTTATGAAGAGTCCGCACGGAATTACAGTGAGCCCAGACGGAAGGTACATCCTTGCATCTGGTAAGCTTGACACGCATGTCTCTGTTTACGACTTTAAGAAGATTATGCACCTGATTGAGAACAAGATTTACGATGGCAAAGACCCATACGGTATTCCTATACTCTCAATGAGAAAGTCACTGCACGGTATGGTTCAGTCAGGTCTTGGACCACTACACAACCAGTTCGATGTTGCTGATACACATATAGCTTATAACTCACTCTTCGTTGACTCAGCAATCGTAAAATATGATTACATTAAGTTAAAGGTTCTCGACAGAATTCCAATCCATTACAATGTTGGGCATTTGGCCGCTGTTCACGGTGATACAGTAAATCCAAGGGGTCAATACCTGATTTCCCTGAACAAACTTGCTATTGACAGATTCGTTGAGATAGGACCTCTCCATCCACAGAACCACGAGCTCATTGATATCTCTGATCCTCTAAACAAGAAGATGAGAATGCTGTACGCAATGCCAATACCTTTAGGCGAACCTCACTATGCACAGATAATTGAGTCAAAGATATTAGAAAAGAGAGCGTGGAAAGTTTATCCTCTTGGAACAGATCCTGCAACTATGGCAAGGTCTCCTTATAGGACACTACCTGGCAGAGAGAAGATTGTCAGGAAGGGCAACCATGTTGAGGTCTGGATGACAGCAATTAGAAGCCACTTCAATCCTGAGCATATCTACTGCAAGGTTGGCGATAAGGTCACAATCCACATTACAAACCTCGAAAGGGCAGAGGATGAGACCCACGATTTCGGTGTTTACTACTTCAATGTTACTGCATCTCTTGAGCCTGGAAAGACTGCAACTGTTGAGTTTGTTGCAGATAAAGAGGGTATCTATCCTTACTACTGTCAGGAGTTCTGTTCAGCACTACACCTTGAGATGTTCGGTTATATTGCTGTTCTACCTAAGGATGCTGAGTTCCCAGAGGGTGCTTTCTTTAACAATGAAGGGTAAAAAATAACGAAAGGAGTGAGTTATGAGAAGGTTTTTTAGAATAGAGTTGATTCTGTTTGCAATTGTGGCACTTTTGGGTGCAAGTGTGGTCAATGTTCAGGCTGTCACCAACTACAAGAAGCTGTATTACAAGACAATAAAAACAAACGACGGCATCAGACAGGCAATTAAAGCAGCAAAGAAACAGTTGAAGAAGCTTGGATATGAAAAGAACGCCACAGCAGCCCAGATTATGAGCGATGCCAATGACCAGATTAAGTATGCAAACGAGGTTAGAGCAAAGGCTGAGAAGCTTGCAAAAGAGGGTAAGTATAAGGCTGCTTATCTCTGGGCTTATCAGGAGTTCCAGTATCTTGTTAAAGCTGTGGTTAAGCTCCATGTTATACAGAACTTGATTACGTCTCAAAAGAAGTAGAGATTCAATCTGGGCGGGTCTTCCCGCCCTAAATTTTTGTTTGGAGGTGTTTGGTATGAGGAAATTTGTGTTGGGAGCTTTAGTTTTTGCTTTTTTAAGCACACTTTCTCTTAATGGTTTTGCTAAGGACAACGCTACGAAAGGTAAAGCTCCAAAGAAGCTAACTAAAGAGCAGATTGCAAAGCTGAGGGATGTGTTTGACAACTATGGTTGCAGTGGCTGCCACATGTATATGCACAAGGATAGTACATCTGGTCCTGCTGTTGCAGTTATTGCAGCACTGGCTAAAGCCAAACCTAAAAAGTGGGTTATAAGCTGGATAATGGATCCAAAAAAGCACTACAATGAGCCAGATGTTAAAGCTTTAATTCATCAATATGTTCAGTACATGCCAAACAACGGTGTTAATAAAAAGGATGCCGAGAAGCTGTATGAGTATTTAATGGCTGTTGCCGACGGATTGGTAAAATAAAGCTTAAAAGGAGATTCGCCAAGTGAAGCTTGAAAGATATCAGATATATGGCTTAATTGGAGCAGCTATATTTTTTGTGGTTCTTCTCTGGCCAAGGATTTACAACAAAAAGCAGTACTACTACAAACTTGCAGGCTCAAAGGTTGAGCTTGTTTACGGTTTAAAAGGATTTGTGAAGAAGTGGGAGAAGTTGGGACACAGTATTCCAAGATTTATGATTCCTGTTGGCTCTAAAGTTATAGTTCCTCAGGGTTTACCACTCTGGAGGATTATACTGGATGCTCCTCAGTATCCAAGAACAGCATTTCCAGAGGGTTTGCTTGTGAACATTTACATAAACGGTCCTGCAAACGGATGCAAACACATGTCTTGTCTGCATGAGATTGATACAATCAACCACTACATTGGAATGCAATCTTTAAGCATTGCAGCACCTGTAATGAGTAGAGTTGGAACCTACTTAGCACTATTCATGTTTATAGGCCTGCTTGTGTTTATATTTGTTAAGAGGAAATTGCTTGGCTATCTTGTAATTCTGCCACTTGCCACGCCGTTTATATTTTTGCTTGTTTTCTCCTACTGGACTCACTGGCTTGGGTATAACTTGAACCCCTGGGCATCGTTCAAGGTTCACTCATTTACGCCAATTCTATATGGAGTTGGTAAGGTTGCCCAATTTTCAACACACAACAGACCAGCAATTGGATTTACATTGTTATTGGTCTCTTTTGTGTTCATTTCACTTTCATATCTCTCCAAGAGAAAATATTTAAAACAGAAGGGTTTGTTGAAAAATGAAAAGAAGAGTAGTGCTACCGCTACTGCTCATAGCGTTCCTGCTTAGCAATTGCTTTGTAGCTTTAGCGGCCGATAACACAAACTATAAGGCTAAGTATGAGCATCAGCTATATGTTAATAGAGGTATGGTGGCGACCGCTGTAATGATGCTCTCATGGTTTAAAAATCATCCTGAGTACAAGAAGTTTGAATCAATAAAAGATAGGGTCGATGGCTTTTATAAAGAGCTTGACAGGGCTAAGCAAGCGCATTTCAAAGCTTTAGCCCTTGCAAAGAAGCAGGATTGGAAGGGTGCTTTTGAATCCCTGAAGGATGAGTGGAATTACCTGAACGATATTGCAGTCAAAGGAAAGAAAACCCAGGACGATTTGATGGAGTTGGAAGAGAAACAGAGTGGTGGCTCCAATGAAGAATAGAGCTCTGAAGCTGATTTTGCCCATTGTAGTTCCTGTTGTTATTATGGCTATAGTGTTTATAGCTTTGTTTGGGATACCTAAAAAAAATGTTGGTATGAAACCTGTTCCCATAAGGTGGGGTGAAGATACATGCGCACGATGTGATATGAGTATTGTTGATGCCTACCACGCTGTTGAAATAATTAATCCCACCACGAAAAAAGTTTATAAGTTTGATGATATTGGCTGTGCTGTTTTGTGGCTTTACAAGGAGCATAAGTTTAAATGGGCTAAGAAAGCTGTTATCTGGGTGACCAGTGCGAAAAATGGAGCATGGATTCCTGCTAAGAGTGCTTGCTGGGTCAGTGGTCAGATAACACCCATGGGTTTTGGTTTCGGGGCATACAAAGAGAAGCCAAAGCAGTATAAGAAGTGCATCCCATGGAAAGAGCTTGTAAAGGATATCTTTGCAAAAGAAGAAAAATTTGAGAAGGCTCTCTACGGAAGCTACCCCCAAGGAGGCAACTCCAGCAGTGGTCAAGAAAAGTAACATATATATTTGGTCTGTCTTTTTTATACTGTTTCTTTTTGTTGGAATATCAGGGGCGAATACTCTACAGACGATAATTGATAAAGCAAAGCCTGGTAGTGTAATAAAACTCAAAAAGGACATATACTACGGAAATGTTGTGATAAAAAAGCCAATGACAATAGACGGACAGAATCAGGCTATAATCGATGGCGAGGGCAAGGGAAATGTAATAACCATAAAAGCTGACAATGTAACTATAAAGAACTGCATCATCCAGAACTCTGGTTCCCAGGGGTGGGAGATGGATGCAGGGATAGCAGTCAAAAAAGCAAAGCACATTAAAATAGTTCACAATATTATAAGAAACTGCCTTTACGGAATACAGACCAAATATATGCATCACAGCTACATAGCATACAACGATATATCCTCAAAGCCGTACAAACAGGTTGGACTGCGTGGAGACGCTATAAGGCTTTGGTGGAGCCACTATAACATTCTGAAAGGTAATTTTGTGCACGATTCAAGGGATTTGATAGTGTGGTTCTGCAGGCATGACACAATAGAAGACCAGACCACTGTGCGCTCACGATATGGGATACACTTTATGTATTCCAATTTTGACAAAGTTGTAAACTATCGTGGTGATCACAACATGGTGGGTATATACGATATGTACACAACAGATGTTGAGATAGATAACGCCACCATTACAAATAACAATACCGTAACAGCTATTGGCTTAGGTTTAAAGGATGCAAGTAATTTAGTGGCTAAAAATATCACAATTGAACATTGTACCAGAGGCATTTTTATCGATGAATCACCTTATGAGCCAGGCACGACCTGTAGGTTTGAGAATATAAGGTTTTATTTTAATACTATTGCAATGGATTTTAACACAGATGTTACGAGGAATAGAAACATATTTGAACACGATGATTATGTTGGTAATTACAAGGACATAAGGGTAAGCGGAGGAATGCTGAACAGAAGAAGGGGTTATTGGGAGGAGAACTACTGGGACAGATATATTGGATACGATTTGAACCACGACGGTATTGGAGATTTGCCTTACTTTGAACTTAAATATTCAGGTATAATCTCTGAAGACACGCCATCTTTGAGACTTTTTACGGGCTCTCCCATATTTAGTCTTATAAAGTTCATTCAAAAGCTTGTGCCTTTTTCAGAACCTTCTATTTTACTCGAGGATAAAAAACCTCTGATGAAGCTTTATTTACCAAAATTCCATGCTAAAGGAGATGGTAGAGATGGATAGACGCATCTTTGTTAAGTATCTTGGCCTGACTGTTGCAGGAACGGCCATAGGGGTTGGTGCAACTCCACTGTTGACACCTCCCGAGAGGAAACTTTTGAGACCACCTGGAGCCATTAAAGAGAAAGACTTTCTTGGTGCTTGCATTAAATGCGGACTCTGTGTTCAGATTTGTCCAGTTGAGTGTATTAAGCTTGCCGATATCGATGAGGGGCTTGCCTATCAGACGCCTTATATTGATGCGAGGACAAATGCCTGTGATTTCTCTTGCAAAGGAATCCAGTGTGTTCTTGTTTGCCCAACCTATGCTTTGGTACACGAGCTTGCTCCAAATGCAGAGAGTGTGAGAATGGGGCTTGCCGTGTTGAAGCCGGACCGCTGTTTGGCTGTTAAAGGTGAGAAATTGAAGCATAAATCCAAGCATAAGTGGGACGAGTGGAAGTATAAGTGGAAGGTAAATCCTGCATCCTACATGAAAGATATATGTACATTGTGTGCTGATAAGTGCCCAATTGGTCCTGCAGCTATAACCATAGAGGAGAGGAAAGATAAAGAAACAGGCAAGACTTATCAGATTCCCGTGGTGAAACAGGGTTGCACAGGGTGTGGAGTTTGCGAGATGGTGTGTCCCGTGGATCCGCCTGCTATTGTTATTATTCCAGGAATGAAGTGGGGTGAGAAGAATGGCAAACAAAGTTAAACCAAAAAGGGGAAACTTTCACGAACTGTTCATTAACACAAGAAAGATCAGACCTGGGAGAATATCTTATAGGTGTGTTCGCTGGTTTACTATTGTTTTGATAACGGCTACCTTTGCGCTATCTTTTAAGTGGGCTTTAGACTTTCTTGCTGGTAGTTTAAACGGCTCAAGGTTGATGAGTTTCTTTTTAATCGATTTGTATACAGGACTTGAGTATGTTGCTGCCCATAAAATGTTGACACTGAATGCTATTATTGGATTTTTGACTATCTTAACAATTTACTTCGTTTTGGGTGGAAGGACATTTTGTGGCTGGGTTTGTCCATATAACCTTTTGGCTGAGATTGGTGAGATAATCCATGAGTACTTGAGGAAGAAGGGTGTTATAAAAAAGAGAAGGGATTACAACCCCCATGTTAGGTATGCGTTTTGGGTAATGTTTTTGCTTATACCTCTAATTACAGGCTCTATATTCTTCGAAAGTTTTAACCCAGTGGATATTGTCAACAGGGCTTTTATCTATGGTCCCACGGTGATGCTGCTCTGGGTTTTGCTTTTGCTTCTGTTTGAGGTTTTTTATGCTCGAAGGTTCTGGTGTAGGTATATCTGCCCTACAGGTACGACCTATGGGTTGGTCGGTAAGATAGGTCTGTTGAAGGTTAAGTTTGACCTTAACAACTGTACTCACTGCGGTAATTGTTATAAAGTTTGTCTTGAGCCGACTCTTCTAACTGACGCTTTAAAGAAATCCAAGAATACTGAAGATAAGACCGCTTTTGTTGACGGTTTGGCATGTATAAACTGTGGTAGGTGTATCGATGTGTGTGCTTACGATGCGTTGGAGTTTGATTTAAGATATCTCGATAAGATACTTTAGGGGGCTTGGCTTGATAGAGATAAAGGAGTTGAGCAAGGATTTTGGTAAGGGTCTTGTTCTTCAAGATATTGATTTGAAGATTGAAAAGGGTGAACGAGTAATGATTGTGGGTGGAAACGGTAGCGGAAAAACCACCCTTTTGAGGTGCATAATAGGCTCTTATGTGTATGACGGTGATGTTATCGTGAAGGGAATGGATGCACGGAAGGATAAGGCCAAGCTTGCAAAGATTATAGGTTATGTGCCACAGATTCCGCCGCCAATCTTGATGACTGTTGAGCAACTTATAGAGTTTGTGTGCAAGGTTGATGATGAGCCGGATGAAGAGGATGTTATTTACGATGTTCTTGAGAGGCTTCAGTTTGAAGAGAGTGGAATAAAAAGGCACTTTAAGAAGCTATCAGGGGGCATGCAGAAAAAGGTGTTGATGGCAATCGCTCTTGGTAGGGAGCCAGAGATATTGATACTTGATGAGCCGCTTGCCTATATCGATCCGAAAAGCAGGGAAATTATATCTGATGTTGTAAACAGCATGCCCGATGAGTTGACCCTTCTGTACACATCACACAGAGAGGAAAAGGGGAATATCAGGGCTTCAAGGATTATAGAGATGGATAATGGGTATATCATTCGGGATGAAAGCTTCCTGAGTTAAATTATTTTTTGGGAGGTGTACCATGCGTTTGTTCAAGACGGCGGTTGCAGTGGTTGTTGTTTTTGCTGTTTCACTTATGTTTGCATTTGGCAGTCAAGCCAAGGTAAGTCTTAAACCTCAGCCGATTAATTTCGGGCACGACAAGTGTAAAAGGTGCATGATGAAGATTAAAAGCCCTTACTTTTCGGCAGAGGTGGGAAACCCAGAAACTGGTAAGGTTTACAAATTCGACGACATCGGTTGTGCTGTTATGTGGCTTTATCACGACTGCCGCTTCAGTTGGGCTAAAAAGGCTAAAGTATGGGTGACGGATGCAAAAACGGGCAAGTGGTTGAATGTGGAGGATGCCTGCTGGGTTGATGGCATGATGACACCGATGCACTTTGGGCTTGGGGCTTTTAAAGAGGGTGAGACAGATAAGAAGTGTTTGAGTTGGAATGAGGCTAAAAAGCTTCTTCTTGAAAGGGGCGTCAAAAAGGAAAAGATGATGATGAAGAAGATGCCCAAGATGTTCAAGATGAAGCTGAAAAAGATGTGTGTTTTGAAGTAAAGCTTAGTTAAAAATCGGGGGCTTATCTATCCTGAATTTTATTGGGGGGCTGCAAGTTGAGGAATCTTGTCAGTATGGCTATTTTTGAGATAAAGGATGCATTCAGGGGCAAGTGGTTCTACATATACTTTGTTATCTTCTTTGGATTAATGGGTGGGTTTTTGTGGTCTGGTATAACAGCATCACAGGTGCTTGGTTTTACGGGTTTAACAAGGGTTTTAATTGGATATATAGAGATAACCATTGTTATTCTGCCTCTTTTTATCTTGATAAGTGCTTCTCGTTCTGTTGTTATGGAAAGGGAGCTTTTCATTCTTGAATATCTTGTATCGTTTCCTGTATCGATTACCCAGTATTACTGGGGCAAGTTCATAGGAAGGTTCATTGTTATTGTTATACCCATCTATACTGCGTTTTTGTTTAGCGTTATCTGGGGAATGGTCAAACACTTCCCAGTCCCGTGGCATGTATATGGAGTCTATACCGGCTTGGTTGCGGCATTGAGCTTATGTTTTTTGGGGATATCTTACTTTATATCGTCTCTATCACAAAGGCAGGACACGGCTATCTTTACTGCTTTCTTTGTTTGGTTTTTCTTTGTTGTGCTTCTGGATGTTGGGATTCTGGGTCTGTTTTTGAAGTTTGGTATAAGTTTAAACCTCGTTCTTGCTATGGCTTTGGCAAATCCTTTGGAGCTTTTTAGAATTGCCGCGTTTAGTCTGTTCGATGTTAAGCTTGCAGTCATAGGACCCATAGCTTGGACGCTGTTGGGTAAAGTAGGAAACAATGGCTTGATTTTAATCTCATATATATATCCTATATTGATGGGACTGTTTATCGGTTTTGTAGGGCTTATTTACTTTAAAAACAATGACTTTATTTAAGAAAAAGGAGAGTGGTATGTTGAGAAAGGTATTAATAGCTGTTGCTGTACTGAGTTTTGGCATAAATTCATTTGCAGGGAGTTTACAAAGCCTAATTGACAACGCCAAGAGTGGCTCCACTGTTAATTTGGAGAAAAAAGTGTACAAGGGTGGTATTGTAATTAAGAAAACTATTACTTTAAATTGCAACGGTGCAACAATAGATGCTATGGGTAAGAAAGATGTTGTTGCCATAAAAATGGCTAAAAATGTGGTTTTGAAGAATTGTATTTTGAAAAACTCTGGCTCAAGCGGCTGGAGAATGGATGCTGGTATTAAGCTTGTTGGTGCAAAAAATGCGAAGATACTGAACAATAAGATAGAAAACTGTCTTTACGGTATAGTTGCAAAGAATGCAAAGGGTGTTCTGATTAAAGGCAATGAGATTGCGTCCAAACCGTACAGCGAAGGTGTAAAGGGTGACGCTATAAGGTTGTGGTGGAGTAGCAACAGTAGGGTCGTTGGTAATTATGTTCATGATTCGAGAGATGTTGTATCAATTTTCTCTAACAATGTTGTTTTTGACTCCAACAAGGTTGTTAACTCCCACATTGGTACTATGATACAGAACTCTAACAAAAACAAAATAATTAACTATAAGGGTATAGACAATGAAGTTGGAATACTGTTGAACTCCGCTGAGAGAACGGAAATTAAGGGGTTTTTTATAAAAGATAAAAATAAGTATAGAGGTATTGTGCTTGTTAGGGCAAGCGATACGCAGATAAAGAATGGAAAAATAGAGAGTTGCAAAAAGGGTTTGGTTCTTAATTTATCGCCTGTTAAAAGGGGCACTAAGAACTACATTGAGAACATTGAATTTGTAAAAAATATTATTGGCGTATATTTGCACACTACGGCAAAGCAGAGAAACAGAAATATTTTTAAGAATATTAAGTATGTTAACAACAAAACCAACTTAATGGATGAGTGGAAAACACATAAATAGGGGGTGGGTATGAGAAGTGCTTTTAAGATTGGGCTTTGGTTTTTAGCAGCAGGTTTATTGGTTCTTCTGGTTGTTGCCCTTGATATGTTCCACGAATATGGAGGCGGTGGTGAGGTTAAACTTCTTCCCACCGTTACAGTTGATGGTAAGATTAAACCTGGTGAGTACACAAACCACTTCTTTGACAAGAAGACCAAGTATAACCTGTATTGGAGAATCAAGAACGGCAAGATCTATTTTGGTTTACATTCACCAAAGAAAGGTTGGGTTGCTGTGGGTCTTGGCGCCAAAAAGGCGATGCTTGATGCTGATATCTATATCGCCTATGTCAAGAATGGAAAGGCTCACTTGAGTGAGGAGTGGGGTAATACTCCTTTCTCTCACATTCCCATTAAAAATACGGGTGAGAAAAGCGTAGTTGAGAAATACGCTGGGAGCATTACCTCCAAAGGTGTCAGTATTGAGTTTGTAAGACCTCTGAAAGTGAGTGGAAAGCATGCTAAATCTATTACTAATAAAAAGATGAATGTAATTTATGCCTACTCTACAGCTAAAGATTTCACCACATACCATGGAGCAGGCTCAAGGGGGAGCACCAAAATTAATTTCTTTGCAAAACCAGTTCAGAAGAAGAGTGCTGGCTTGAAGATGTGGGTTGAGGATGTGAAGTCTTACCAGATTGCGGGTATCGTTTGGGGTGTGCTTTTCCTGATGGTTGCATTTATAGCCTTTGTAAGTGGCTGGATAGAGGAGGATGTAAGCTCACCAATACACATCAAAAAGGAGATTGTCGGAACGGGTCCTTTTGTTAGTATACTGCTTTTGATTCTTCTGGATTTTGCTTTGATTGTCGCATTTATTGTTGAGCTGTTCATTAAAACAACGCCTTCCACAAGGGGCTTTACCGCTTCTTTAGTTTTCTTCGTTCTGGCTGTTGTCGTTGCTTTGTATAGGCGTTATTATATTGATGAAAAGGTTGTGGTGCACGACCTTGATGACGAACTTCCGTGGTAAGGGGGTGTGAGCATGAGTGAGAAAAAGGTAAAAGATATCTATGCAACAAGAAGAAATATATTGAAGGGTTTGCTCGGGGCGGCTGGAGCTGGAGCTTTGGGATGTATGGTTGTGCCTTTTGGGACAATAAAGGCTCCATCCGGTAAAAAGAAAAGGCAAAAGATTGTAAAAGGTGATAAGTTAGTTTATGCAGTTGGGCCCAACGCTGGAAAAGAGATTAAGGTTGAAGACCTAAAAGTTTACAAAGGCACACTTGCTTTTCCTAAAGGGAAAGAACAGCATGAGAATTTGATTCTCTTGTTTAGAGCGAAGGAGAGTGAGTTTAAGAAGCCTACAAAGATTGATTATACTATAAAAGGTTTCTGTGCCTACAGTGCAATCTGCACGCATATGGGTTGCACGGTAGAGTGGTATCCTGAAAAACAGTTCTCTTTTGATTTCCCGCACCTTTTCTGTCCGTGCCACCAATCTGTGTTTGATGTGTTTCACGGGGCTAAGGTTCTTGCAGGACCAGCACCAAGGCCTTTGCCGCAGCTTCCCTTGATGATCGCAGATAATGTAATTGCTGCTGCGGGCGATTTTGATGGCCCAATAGGACCACAGCCGGGAGGTAAGTAAGATGGTGTATGAGTGGTTAAATGAAAGGTTGGATTTAGAGAGATTTAAGAAAAAGTATTTAACAAAGGTTTTCCCTGTTCATGCAACATATTTCTTTGGAGAAATAGCCCTTTTCAGCTTTGTAATACTTGTGTTGACCGGTATTTATCTCTTGTTTAGCTATATACCCTCTTCAAGGCTTATTGAGGTTGGGGGCAAAAAGATTCCTATCGCTTACCATAGTATTCTCCTCATTAACTCACAGCCTTTTGGACTCATAATGAGGTATGTTCATCACTGGGCTGCACACATAATGATAGCTGCTTTGATTTTACACATGATGAGGGTTTACTTCTCTGGAACTTTTAAAAAGCCGAGGGAGATTAACTGGCTTGTGGGAATGCTGCTTTTAAATATTGCTATACTGGCAGGGTTTACAGGTTATTCTCTTCCTTTTGATATGCTGTCGGTGGTTGCTACAGGTATTGGATACCAGATTGCAAATTCAATTCCTTACATAGGTCCTGCCATTGCTAAATTTGTATTTGCTGGAGACTTCCCTGCTCCTGGCTCTATCCCAAGGCTCTATATGTATCATGTGGTTCTTATTCCGATGGTTCTTATGGCAACAATAGGCTTGCACATGCTTATCATGGTCAAGCAGAAGCACAGTCAGCCCTATCAAAATAAAGATATTGCTAAGTCCGGGAAAATCCTCGGTATACCACTCTTTCCCCAGCAGATTAGCTTGATGATGTTTGTGTTTTTCTTTACGCTATCAGTCTTGTTTTTCCTTGCGTCTTTCCTGCCTGTTCACAATGTTGAGTACTTTGGTCCACCTACTCTGCAAACACCGATGGTTAAGCCAGACTGGTATTTGTTGTGGATTTATGGTATAATAAAATTGATACCAGGTAGCTGGGTAATTCCTTTAGGGGCCAACGCTTCCATTAGCCCTGAGGTTATTGGTGGAATTATTTTGCCCGGTGTTGTTATGACTATTATCGCTATTGTGCCCTTTTTATACAGAGAGAAAGAGCCCCTTAATTATTGGGAGCCCGCAAGCTTGAGGCCCATTGGAACATCAGCAGGCGTTGCGTTTATTGTGATGTTTATTGCATTGAGTGTTACTGGGTATCAGGCAGAGCTGAATATCCCTATTACTGTTTGCAGGATATATACACTTGTTTTGCCGGCTATTGCATTTTTCATTACATACTTTATCATAAAAAGGAAGAAAGTAGAAAACTGAAGAAGGAGGTTATTTTTATGAAACTTAAAGGTTTGATGGTCGTTGTTGCTGGTGCATCCTTGATGTTTGCAGTTTCTCAAACCAGTTTTGCAGGCGATAAGAGCGAGGGCTATAAGCTTGTTAAGGCAAACGGTTGTCTTGCATGTCATGCGGTTGATCAGAATAAGGTGGGACCCTCTTATAAGTTGATAGCCGAGACAAACAAAAAAGAGTATGGCAAAGACGCACTAAAAGAGATTGAGAAGGCTATAGAGAAGGGTTCAAAAGGAAAGTATAAGAAGTACGGCATCACTGCAGTTATGCCGCCTTATAACTACCTTGGCAAACAGAAAATAGAGACAATAGCAAAGTGGATTTTGTCGTTGTCTAAGTGAGAAAATTCAATTTCTTAACTTGTTTGAAAGGGGCTGAAAAAGAAAGTTTTTCAGCCCCTTTTTTATTTCTTGCAATTTTCTTGTTCTTTTTATATTATATGATAAAGTAAGTGAGGGATAGGATATGAAAAGGGGTGAATTTTAACTTATTAAAGCTATTTTTGAGGAGGAATTATGAGTAATTTTAAAAGAATGGACAGGAGGTCATTTATTAAAACCACTGCTGCGGCAGGGGCAATTGCCTATCTGTCTCCAAATGCTCTGGGCAAGAGGCTCCCGAGCAAGCCGGTTTTGGAGACTTACAAAACCACAACGGCAACCCATTGGGGAAGTGTAGAAGCGATAGTTGAAGGGGGAGAGTTTACACATGTGAAACCCTTTATTGATGAGTATCCTATCCCAATGATATATGGTCTTGCCGATAGGGTAAATGCTCAGAACAGAGTCAAATACCCTATGGTCAGGGAAAGCTACCTTAAGCATGGACACAGAAGCAACAAAGCTTTAAGGGGAAGGGAAAGGTTTGTGAGGGTAAGCTGGGAGAAAGCAATAGACATCATAACAAAAGAAATGAAAAGGGTTAAAGAGAAGTACGGAAACTCTGCTATCTTTGCTGGTAGTGTGGATTGGCACAGTGTCGGGAAGTTACACGCCTCACCAACGCTGTTAAGAAGGATGCTTAACCTGTTTGGTGGTTTTACAGATTGCACAGGAGATTTCAGTGTTCAGGCTGCCATGACTATCCTGCCCCATGTTACCGGTAATATAGAGGTTTACGACAGGCAGACAGCTTGGCCTACAATACTCGAATATACTGATACAGTTGTTCTTTGGGGTGCAGACCTTTTGAAGAATAATCAAATTGGTTGGGATCCACCGGATCACTACGCATACAACGCTATAAAAGAGCTCAAATACAGGGGAAAAAAGATTATCTCCATAGATCCAAGGATGACAGATACGGCAGAGTATTTGAATGCAGAGTGGATTCCAATTAGACCAAACACTGATGTGGCAATGATGCTCGCAATAGCTTACACGCTTTATAAAGAGAACCTTTATGATAAGGAGTTTTTGGATAAGTACACGGTTGGCTTTGATAAGTTCCTGCCGTATCTGTTGGGCAAGAGTGATGGAGTGCCTAAGACACCAGAATGGGCTGAAAAGATAACAGAGGTTAGCGCGGACACAATTAAGAGAGTAGCAAGGACGATGGCAAAGGGCAGGACCATGATTATGAGCGGTTGGGCAATCCAGAGGCAGGATCATGGGGAACAGGCTCCCTGGATGATTGTAACTCTTGCCTCTATGTTAGGACAGGTTGGATTACCGGGTGGTGGTTTCGGCTTTAGCTACCACTATGCTTCGGGCGGTGCTCCAGAGGCTAAATCGCCGTCGTTGCCTGGAATTTCGGCGGGTGATAATCCTATTAAAACTGCCATGCCCCAGGCTCATGTTTTGAGCGATCTTCTTTTGCATCCTGGAAAAGTTATAGATTATGATGGTCAGAAAATAAAATATCCTCTGATTAAGATGGTGTGGTGGGCAGGCGGAAATCCTATGAGTCATCAGATGGATAGGAATAGAGAGCTTAAAGCGTGGAGAAAACCAGATACTATAATTATCAACGAGATTTACTGGACTTCGACGGCCAAGTTTGCTGATATTGTTCTACCTGCGACAACAATGTTTGAGCGAAACGACATAGAGATTATGAGCGAGTATAGCAACAGATGGATTGTTGCTATGAAAAAGACAGTGGAACCACTATATGAGTCCAAGAGCGACTATGAGATTTTTGCCATGATTGCAGAAAAGTTGGGATTCGGCAAGAAGTATACAGAGGGCAGAGATGAAATGGGATGGATTAGACATTTCTACTCTGTTGCCGAGAAACAGGCGAAAATGCTCAAAATTCCAATGCCGAACTTTGATGAGTTCTGGGAAAGGGGCTATGTTGAATTTCCTGTGCCTGAAGAGTCCAAGCAGTGGGTGAGGTATGGTGATTTCAGGAAAGACCCAATAAAGAATCCACTTGGAACGCCATCAGGTAAGATAGAAATATATTCAAATACTATTGCCAAATACAAATACGATGACTGTCCACCCCATCCTACATGGCTTGAGCCAATAGAGTGGCTGGGAAGCAAAAAAGCAAAGAGATATCCTTTACATTTGTTATCATCACACTCAAAGTTCAGGCTCCATTCCCAACTTGACAACACATGGCTTAGAAGTCTGTATGAGGTAAACGAAAGAGAGCCCATGTGGATAAATCCAAAGGATGCTGAGCGGTTCGGGATAAAAGACAATGATTTAGTTGTTGTTTACAACGGAAGGGGAAAGGTTCTTGTAAGCGCCGTTTTAACAGATAGAATCAGAGAGGGTGTAATACTTATCCATGAGGGTGCTTGGTATGACCCAGAGGAGCCGGGTAAGATTGGATCGATGTGTAAACATGGAAATGTAAACCTTGTTACTTTGGATAAAGGTACATCCAAGTTGGCTCAGGGCAATATTGCCAACACATGCCTTGTTAAGATAAAAAAATACAGAGGAAAACCACCGGTGGTTACAGCATTCAGTGTGCCAGAGGGAGGCTGATAGTTTATGGTGAACAAGGCAATTTTTATATTTATTTTAAATATTATCGTTCCATTTATGATCTTCGGCACTGCATTTGCCAAGGGGGACGCTATGTTTGCGTCCTCCACTGTGAATATTTACAAAGACAGAGCGGGTCAGGTGAGTATAGGACAGTTGGAGGTAGGAGCAAAGGTATATTTGCTAAAAGAAGAAAAAGATATGGCCGAGATCTCTATAAAAGGTTGGAGACAGAAGGGTTTAAAATGTGTCATATACGCATTCGAAGGAAAAAGAATAATTTTGGCTGAGCTTGAGCCAGACGGTATTAAACTTGTTAAGGTTGTTAAGACAGTAAAAGACGAAGACACTCAACTTGTTTGGGAGAGAGTAGTTTTAAACAATGTTTGGATAAAATCAAAGTACCTTGTTAAGGATGTGAATAAGGTTTGGAGTAAAATATCTCCGCTGTTCCATGAGAGGTGTTCTATGTGCCATGCCCTGCCAAGAACCACGACATTTACGGCAAATCAATGGCCGTCTACTCTAAGAGTTATGACAAAAAGGGCAGCTTTGACAAAAAAGCAGGCTGATGAAATAACTATGTTCTTACAGTACCATGCAAAAGATGTGGTAAAGAGGGCTGGTGCTACTAGGAAGAGGTAGAGCTATCTGATATATTTTCTAAATAGCCCGCTACATGGAACTGCTTAAACTCACGAGCTTTTTTCAAGGCTGTATAGTCGTTTGCGTCTCTTATCTCTGAATTTGCGCCTTTTTCTATCAGATATTTTACTATATCTAAGTTTCCTCTTGTTGCAGCTTTAATCAATGCTGTTTCTCCAACTGAGTCCTGAATGTCTATTTTTGCCCCATTTTCTAAGAGTAGCTTCACTATATCCAAGAAACCTTCGCCTTTTATACCTTCTGAGGCAGCCATGAGTGGCGTGTTTTCGTAATTGTTTTTTGCATTAACATCAGCTCCATGCTCTATTAAGTACTTAGCTACATCGTAAAGACCCCTTCGTGCTGCCTCAATCAGTGGTGTGTTATTCCATTTATCCCTCGAGTTGACAAAAGCTCCATTTTCTAAAAGTAGTTGAACTATCTCTGTCGATGCTTCAGCCACAACAGCTTCCATTAAAACGCTGTTTCCCCACTTGTTCTTTGCATTAACCTTTGCTCCATTATCAATTAGAAGTTTTACGAGTTCAGAGCAGTTAGATGAGACGGCAGCCATTAGAGGTGTCTCTCCCAGCTTGTTTTTATAGTTAACATTTGCACCTTCTTTTATAAGCTCTTTTGCTTTCTCCACTTCACACTCTTTAGCAGCCTCAAAAAGCTCCCTGTTTAGTTTTGTTTTATTCATAAAATCCCCCCTTCGTTAGTTTTGAAAACAGTATATTTTAACTTTTACTCGGTTTCAATTTAAAAGTTGCCTATTTCGGTGGCTTTGGGTGGCTTTATCAGGTTTTTGGTATGGTTATTACAAAAACTGCTCCGCCATTTTCATTTTTTGCCTCGATTGTTCCTTTAAGATGGCCTTCTATTATTAATTTGCTCATATAAAGGCCAATTCCTGTGCCCGAACTGCTTTTTGTGGTGAAGTAGGGCTCAAAGATTTTGTCTAACAGGGCTTCATCTATACCGCCGCCGTTATCTTTAACTGTTATTGTTATATAGCTCTCAGACTCAGTTGTTTCAATTTTGATATAGGGATTTTCAATACCCCTTTCGACTAGAACATCCCGCGCGTTGTTCAAAAGATTTAATATTACATGCTTTAGTTCGTTTGCAAATATTTTTACCTTTGTTTTTGCGTTCAGGTTGGCAATAAGCTCAATGTTGTGCTTCTCAATAAGGTCTTTTGCTATCTTTATTGTACTTTCTATTACCTCATCCACTGAAACTTCGTTTTTCTCTTTATCCTGCTTGAAAAAGCTCCTGAAATCCTCAATTGTTTCGCTTAAGTGCTTAACATAATCCATCAAAGAGAGGAGTTTTTCTTTCATAAACTCTTTATCTAAATTTCCGAGCTCTATCTTTAAAAGGAGCGTGTTTATGGTTGCCGCTATTGTGTTAAGGGGTTGTCTCCACTGGTGGGCTATCATGCTCAACAGTTCACCCATAGAAGCGAGTTTGGACTGTTGCATCATCATAATATCCTTTTCTCTGATTTTTTCCAGAGCCTCTTTAATTCTCCTCTCCAGTGTAGCGTTGAGGTTTTTGAGTTTTTCCTGTAATGTTTTCTGTTCCGTTATATCCACAGCCGAGCCAACCCTGACCCTTTCTCTGTTGATAGTTATGTATGTACCCTTCGCAAGTGCATAGACCACTGTTCCATCCTTCCTTAAAAACTCGACCTCATAAGGTTCTGTTTCCTGCTCTTTTAATTTTTCCGAAACAATTTTTCTGGATTTTTCGGAGAACAGTTCCATTATATTTTTCCCTATAAGTTCGGATTTCGTATAACCGAGCATATTGCAGGCAACCTCGTTTGCCTCTATGCACACCATATCTCTATAAATGATGACCGCTTGGATGGTTGAGTTAACAAGTGTTTCAAAGTTTCTTAGAGATTCTTCAAGCTGGCTTTTTATCTCCCTCAGCTTTCTATTGGTTCTTACGGTTATAAGTATTATTATGAATAGAGCCAAAAAGATGGATAGAGAAAACAAAATGGTTTTTGCCATTAGGGAATGAAACTTAGTCAAGTTTTGAAGGTTAATCTGTCTCATATACATAATATCAAGCTGTTTTGTGGTTATTCTGCTCAGTGCTTTGTTTAATATGCCCACAAGAGTTGGCATATCCTTTCTCACTGCCATCGATAGATTGTAGCTCATTCCCGTATCGCCTATTATAACTATGTCTTTGTATCCGTATTTTTTTATTATGTAATTTGCAACGGGGAGCGTTGCAACGGTGTAATAAGCCTTGCCATTTTCCACATATTCGAACGATTGTTTATAGCTATCTGTCTCGATTATTTTTATGTTTGGATACATTCTTTTGAGTTTTGTTATTAAACCAGAGCCACGCTTTCTTGCCATGGGTTTGTCAAGCAGAGATTGTATGCCGTTAACGAAGTGCTTGTCGTTCTTTGCGAAAATAAATAGTTCATAGTGAAGGTACGGCTTTGTGAACAGGGCGTATTTCTCCCTTTTGTATGTTTTTACAGCTGAAGGCAGGAGATCACATTTTCTTTCTTTCAAAAACAGCTGTGATTGCTCCCAGGTTTTTGTTGGAACCCTAATAAATTTAAGCCCTGTCATTTTACTTATATCCTTTAAAACGCTGATTGATAGACCTTCTGGCTTGCCTTTATATAAATACTCTATCGGAACCCAATCAGGGTTTGTGCATATTTTTATGACTCTGTGTTTTTTAATAAATTCCCTCTCCAGTGGAGATAGTATAAGGTTTATGTTGTTGAGGGTGTAGATAAATTTTTTAATCTCTATCTGTTTGACCTTTCCGAACAATATATCAGAGAACTCATCAACTATTTCTCTGACGACCTCCTTATCTATAAGACCAATGGGGAAAACATCGGGCATTATGATATGCTCAACAGCACCTGCTTCATACTCAAGAGCATCAATCGGTTTGTTTGAATATTTTTTGTGAATAATATTGATAATCTCTTTTTTATGGGATAGTGCGTATTTCCAGCCCATTATTGATGCTTCAACAAACTTTTTGACTGTCTCTGGCTCTTTTTTTAGAAAATCCCTCGATGTAAACAGGTTGCCTGAATATGCAAAAATGCCGTAGTTAGCGGGGTCTATGATATTGTACTTTATATGTAGCTTATTTAGGTAGTAGGGCTGGTTGGTTATATATATTGCCATAGCATCAACTTTGCCCTCCACAAACGGTTTGATTGAGTAGGTTTGCTTGGTCAGGATAATATCCTTGGGGTTTATATTGAACTTGTGAAGTAGTAAGCCTATGCTTGTGTATTTAAATTCGTTCTCGTTAGCCATGATTTTTTTATGTTTCAAATCATACGGTGTTCTGATATCTGGCTTTGTCGCAAGGACTAAAGGTGATTTTTTGAAAAAGTTTGCAAGCAAGACAACCGGTTTGTTAAATATCATGGCTGTAAATATATCACTATCCGTTATTCCAAAGTCTGCATTGTGTTTTAGAACTGTATTTATAACACTTCCGCCCTTATAAGGTATTAGTTTTACATCGAGCCCAGCTTTCTTGTAAAATCCCTTCTCTTTTGCGGCTATATAACCCGCAAACTCAAATTGAAACTTCCAGTTTAGTTGAACGGTGATTTTTTCAAGGGAAAAAGCCGATCGGGAGAGTATAAGTATGAATAGAAATATTAGGGCTATTTTTTGTAGTTTCATATATCCATTTCTTGAGGTTTTCCTACGAAGTATCCCTGGGAGTAGTCAATTCCGAGCTCTGTGACAATCCTTAGGATGTTCTCATTCTCCACAAATTCTGCAACCGTTTTAAATCCCTGCTTATCTGCAAATTTTTTTATAACCTCAACAATGTTGTAGCTGTTTGGGTTTGTTTCTATATCTTTTATCAGTGATGCATCTATCTTTATGTAATCTGGCTCATACTCAAGTAGTCTAACGAAGTTTGAATAACCGCTACCAAAGTCGTCTATGGCAATTTTTACACCCATGGATTTGATTGTCTTAATAAACCGTTTTACTTCTGCCTGATTATTTATATTTTCATCCTCAAGAAGCTCTATAACCAGTTTTTTTGATACATCTAAATTTTCATTTAGTTTATTGAGTATGAAATCTACCGTATCCCTATCCTCTATGTCTATCTCTGAAAGATTTAATGAAATCTCCATATCGAGTTTTTTTATGGCATTTATTATCTTCTCTGTCATTATTCTCGTTATCTGTTTGTAGTATCTGCTGATTTTAGCTACCCTCAGGAATTTGTCCGGTGGGACTATTCTACCGTTTATGTCTCTTATTCTAACGAGAGACTCATATTTCTCCACTTTTTTGGTTTTATTATTAAAAATGGGCTGGAAATAGGATATAATTCTTCTGTTCTCTATCGCGTCCTTGATGACTATTAGTGTTTCTATATTTTCTTTTGCTTTTTCTTTCATCTCCTGGACAAGTCCGTCTGCTATAACAATATCAACCTTTTTAGCTATGGCTTTCTTTATCCCCATTTTTGCGTTTTCAATAATATGCTCCTTTTTTGTGGCAAAGCTCAAAATGACCTCAACATATTGCTCGTAGTTTTTAAACTTTATTGGTGTTTTTCTCACATTTTCCTGGAACTCTTTCAGCTCGTTTAGAAGTGTATTTATCGGTTTGTCTGAGTCCTGCTCTTTTAGGAATGCAAACTCCCCGTTGCCCAAGTTGTAAGAAAAAGGAAATTTACTGTTTTCGGGGAACAGCTCGGGTGCCATTTTTATAAACTTTTCTTCGAGCTCCTCTATGGTGTCTGCATCGTAGAAGTTCTCAAGGTCGTCGTAATCCTCTATTTTACAATATAGCAACAAAGGTTGTTTTAGCTCTTTAATTTTGTCTTGAAGGAGTCTCCTTGGGTTCATGTACTCTGTGACATCGTGCCTGACCGCAATATATTCCATTATCTCACCATTCTCATCCAGTATAGGCACAATGGTTGCCTTCATGTAAACAGCTTTACCGTCTTTGGTTTTATTTTTAACCAAACCATGCCACACTTTTTTGCTCTGTATAGTGTCCCACAACTCTTTGAAGGCACTTGAAGGCATATCTGGATGTCTCACAATATTATGTGGTTTTCCGATAAGCTCTTCCCTTGAATACCCACTCTTTTCGCAAAACTTGTCGTTTGCGTATGTTATAATACCTCTTAGGTCTGTTTTTGTTACTGTAGCACTCTCATCTATTATCTTCTTGTACTGCTCCAAGAGCTGAAGGGCTTTATCTCTCTCCCTTCTAAGCTTTATTTTCTCTAATACAGTATTCAAGACCTCAAGGAGCTGGTTAATATCGATAGGCTTTAGAATATACCCATATACTCCTAACTTTATACACTCGACAAGGTATTTGAAATCACTGAAGGCTGTAATTACGATTACAGGTATCCTTTTGTCTATTTTTTTTATCTCTTTTATCATCTCGATTCCGTTCATTTTTGGCATGTTTATGTCTGTTATTATGAGGTCAAATTTACCTTTTTTAAACTTTTCAAGACCCTCTTCGCCGTTGGATGCCGTTTCTACTTGGTGGAAAAACTCTTTAAGAAGCTCAACGGTGTCTTTCCTTACTATGTCATTATCTTCAACATATAGAACCTTTATTTTGAGCTCGGATTTTAATTTTAGAATCTTGTTAAGTAAATCTTTATCCATTGACAAAGATATTATATACTTTTTACTATATTTGTCAAAAGATACCTAATTATAATATTGTGTATTGTTACTCTGTTTTAATTGTTACTCTGTTTTATTAGTTTACCTTGAATCTGCTAACCAAGGTGTAGAGTGAATTTGATAGATCTTTCAATTCATTTGCAGCTCTTGATACATTTTCAACAACCTGAGCATTATGTTTTGTTATGCTTTCTATCTCCTGCATCTGCAGGTTTATTTCACCTGCGAGTGAAGCAAGCTCCTCTGTTGAAGAGCTTACAGCGTTTATCTCGCTTATTACATCGTTTGTTTTTAATATAACCTGCTCAATCTGCTCTTTCTCTTTCATTGTTTGTTCACTCTCTTCCAAGATTGCCTTGTTTGCCTCACCAGTTTTTCTGACTGCTATCTCGGTGTCTCTCTGGATTTTTGATATGGTGCTTCTTATCTCTTCTGTTGCTCTCTGTGTTTTCTCTGCCAGCTTTCTCACCTCATCAGCAACCACAGCAAAGCCTCGTCCAGCCTCACCAGCACGGGCTGCCTCTATCGCTGCATTCAGAGCTAACAGATTTGTCTGGTCTGCTATTTCATTTATGACACCTACAATCTGACCTATCTCTTTTGAGGACTCTCCAACTGTGTTAATCTGCTCCATAGCCTCTTTGGCAAGCTGGGCATTCTTCTGCATTCTGTTAACTTTCTCGTCCATTTCGTTGAGTATTTCTTGATTTATTGAGCTCACTTCGTTTGTTAGGCTGCTTACATGCTCAGAAGAGCTTGCTACAGTGTCAATGGAGCTAACGAGACCTTCCACAGAGCTTGCCACCTTCTGTGTGTTTTCTACAGCTTCTTGCAACGCCTTTGACATCTCCTCCGAAACATCCGCCAGTCTAAATGAATGGTCTTCCAAGTTCTTTGTAGAGCTTTTAATTTCTCTTATCATGTTGTGAGTTTTCTCTATAAATTTATTGAAATACCTGCTAATAGTTCCTATCTCGTCGTTTTTGTCTATCTCTATTTTCTTTGTTAAATCACCTTCGCCCTCGGCGAGGTCTTTTACCTTTTCGATAAGAGCGTTAAGGGGATGAATTAGGGTGTAATTTGTAAAATATGTCACTATTAAAATAATTAATACAGTTCCAATGGATAAGACTATCAAGTAGTTTGTTAAAGTTGAAGAGATAACCCTATCGCTCCCCTTCATGTTTTTTGCAATATATACAACACCAAGGACATCTCCGGGTTTTGCGTTGGTGTGGCAGGCCATACAGGAGCTGTCTGCAATTAGAGGTTTGTAGATATCTATATATCTTACATCATTTTTAAATGTTTCTTTTATTATCTGCTTTTTTGTTCTCATCACTTCGATAACATTTTGATCTCTTATAGGAGCCTGTTTTAAGCCAAAGAGTTTCAGAACTTTTTGGGATTTATAAACATCGAGTGAGTCTATTCCCTCTGTTGACTGCAAAGCTTTCTCCATATTCTTGATAAATTGGGGGTTTCCTGTGTTCATCATCTGCCTGAGTGCCTTGAATGTAAGGTTTGCAAGTATCGTAACCTCTCTTTTATTGGTTTTCTTCTGGAGTCTATGGAGACTGAAGTTTGTATAGAGCATTAAAAAGGCACTCCCTACTATAAAAATTACAAGCGTCGCTGTAATAATTTTGCTTTTGATTGTCATCGTTTACCCTCCCCAAAATTTCTAAAAAATTATAATGTGTTATTATTGAAGTGTCAATATATAATGATTATACTTAAATAACAGAACTCGGTTTTGAATTTATCGATTTTACTTAACTCTTGTATAATTT
>WFQQ01000141.1 GCA_015486965.1 Desulfurellaceae bacterium | reverse complement strand
TTACCACTCTATCCATATTTAAAGAAAGAAAAATACCTGCATTTTATACTCGTAATCTGGCTTATTTTTTATACTTATATATCATTAGCTTTTCAATTAAAATTACTAACTTATACAAATGTGATTCATATCACAATATCTCTGTTATCTAAATCATTCAAAACCATCCTCCTCTCAAATATCATGAAGAAAACTTTGGAAAGGAGGAGGGTGCCATGGGAAGATTTAAACGAATTGCACTGAGCGTTATTTTGGGTAGCTCGTTGGTTTTCACAGGCCTATCAAGCAGTGCAGGTCCTATCATAAGATTCGGCCGGCAGGGACTTTTGAAAATCGATATTAAACTGCAGGTGAGAGGAGATCACACAAGTTTTGGTTCAGGAACGAGTGGTCAAAACGACAGGACTGATTTGCACTTCCAGAGGGCAAGGGTTACATTAACAGGAATGATCAATAGGATCTGGGGTGTTAAGTTTCAAACATGCGGTCACATGCATACCTCTTACACACCGCTCGGCTATATGCAACAGCTCGCAGCAACAGATCAGAACGACAGGGATATTAGGATCATTGATGCTTACATTATTGGTAATTTCTCAAGACATCTACACATGAAGTTGGGTTTAACAAAAATCCCTCTAACACGAGAAAACTTAATCGATTGCTTCGCTCCTCTGGAAATAGACAGATCTGCCTATGTCTATACACCTGTAGGAACATCGCCTGAGAGTATTTCAAGAAATTACGGTGTGGTATTTTGGGGTACATTTTTGAGAAGACATCTTAAATACTGGATAGGGGCATTTCAAGGAAGAGAAGGTCAATCTCCTTGGTCAAATTCGGTTGACCCATCGCTACCAGAAAACAAGATTATACACACTAAGACAAGCCCTCAACCCGCGAATACAAATCTAATGTATGTGGCAAGGCTGGCTTATTCATTTTTAGATCCTGAGCCAGGTGGCTCTGGATATTGGGGAACATACTTTGGGAAAAGAAAACTTCTTGTAGTTGGTGTTGGTGGTCTGTATCAACCAAACGCTGTGTACAAAAATGTTATTTGGGATCCAAAAACAGGACTCTCAAAGGTGTTGAATTCAGAAACTGCTGACTACAAAGCATTTGCAGCTGATCTGCTTTTTGAATACCCGTTCCGTGACCTTGGGACAATAACCACCACATTCCAATACCTATGGGTTGATGTGGACGATGCCTACAAAACAGACCTAAACCCAGCCGATCAGAATGTATATGTTGCAGGTCTAAATGGCCAAAAACATGGCTGGATTGGACAGCTGGCATACATACTACCTGTGACAGTAGGAAGACACGGACTAATACAACCATTTGTGGGCTATCAACACTGGAATTTTGCAAAGCTGTTGGGTGTTGAGGGGCAGAAAATAGACGATTATTCAGCGGGCATTAACTACTACATAATGGGGCAAAATGTTAGGATAACTGTTCAGTTTGACAGGGTTGAGTTTGACAAAGATACACACATGATGGGAGTGAGTGGAGGAAAAATAAGTGCATACAACATGATAAGATCACAGTTCCAGCTTGTATTTTAAAAACGAAGAGAGAAGAGTTATGAAAAAGGTTTTTACTCTAATGGCTATAGCTGTTATATCGACTATCAGCATGGGGCAAACCCATGCTGATAGTCTAATAATAAAGTTTAAAAACGGTTATACTCAAATTATTAAGCTGAATGAGCCATTAACTGATGTCGTAAAAATTGAATTGGCAAAAGAAATTATAAAAAGCAAAGCCAAAAAAGATAAAAAGTTGCAGCACATTAACAGCAAAAATGCAAATAAGAATTCAAAACACAAAAAAAGTAAAGGAATTATAAATTTCGGAAATGGAATTAAAGGGGAATGGGAGACGCCCAATCCCTATCTGCCACCCGCCAATGAATAATTATGTTTTAAACCTCCTTACAAAGGGGCATTGGGGTGAGCCTTAAATCACCTCGGTGCCTTTATTTTTAGTTGATCGTATACTTTTTAGCTGCATAAATTCTTTAAACTCTCCAAATTCTTAATCACAATTGAACCTTTATGCGTCTCAACACAACCTTCATTTTTGAGTTTTTTGAGGAGTCTCGATACCGTTTCCCTACACAAACCACTCATGTCAGCCAACTCTTCCTGTGTTGCCCTCACAACCCTGTTCTTTTGCATGGCAAGCAAAAGTGAAGAAATACAAGACTCACCGTCCATTAACTTAACCCTCTCTATGAGGGCAGAATAGTGTATGATGTTCTTAACCAAAGCTTCGATAACCGAATCGGATAGATGGATATTTTCTTCGCACAACCTTTTAAAAACCTTTGAAGGTATGGCATATAAAACAGAGTCATCTTTTGCCCTGTAGTTATGGATCGCCCTGTTGGAAAATATGTTACTCAAACAGAAAACTTCACCCTTC
>WFQQ01000140.1 GCA_015486965.1 Desulfurellaceae bacterium | reverse complement strand
TTCATGTTGATGCACACAGCGATCTCGCAAATACATTTAGGGGAGAGAGTTTTTCCCACGCTACAGTTATGAGAAGGATTGCGGAACTCATCGGCTTTGAAAATCTATTTCAATTGGGCATTAGAAGCCTGTTAAAAGAGGACAAAATTCTACCCAAAAGAAAAGAAAATATGTGCATGTTTAACTTCGATAAAGCTGAAAAGTTTTTAAAAGAGGCTGGGGATAGGCCCATGTATCTATCTTTAGATTTAGATGTGCTCGATCCCTCTATCCTCCCCGGAACAGGAACCCCTGAACCAGGTGGTGTCGATTTTAAAGAGCTTTTGAGATTTATACTGCTTCTGAAAGATTGCAGAGTGGTTGGAGCCGACATCGTCGAACTATCTCCCCACTACGACACTTCAGGTATTTCTTCAATAACTGCAGCCACCATTTTGAGGGAGCTCATCCTTTCTATAGGCTGTTAACTAAATCCTCTGGCAACTCCTCCAATTTTCTCACCTTAATATCACCTACACTGCTCCTATCACCAACATAAACGGTAAAAATTCCAAGTTCCTTAGCTGTTTTTAAATTGTTTTCCATATCATCTGCCATCAGGTACTTTTTAGCCTTTGTAAGTTCAATTATTTTCTGATATGGATATCTGTGTGGTTTGCCTATAAAATCTGCTGAAATTATATCAAATATGTCAACAAACAGATCGATAACGCCAAGCAACTCTAACACCTTTTGAGCATGTTTGAGCGGAGCATTGGTAAATACCACCTTAACACACTCAAGCTTTTTCAACTTTTCCCTCAACAATGGGTTGGGCTTAATCTTGTCTGATACATCTATATCATGGGTAAACTCCAAAAAGTGGTATGGGTCTATGCCGTAATGCTTCATCAAACCAGCCATAGTTGTCCCATAGGTGTGCCAATACTCTATCCTCTTTCTTGGCACCTCTTCTGGCTTCATACCGAGATATCTGATCATATACTCATTAATCCTTCTATCTACAAGGTCAAAGACGCCAAGCTCAGAAGGGTAGAGTGTATTGTCCAAATCTACCAAGAATACCTTGCTCATGTCTATATTCTATACAATTGACAGATAAAATATCTACTAAATTTCACCACTTTTATGTATAATTTCGGTATGTTAACCAAGGAGAAATTAAAAAGCATATTCAAAGATAGATTGCATCAACAGTTTATGCCCCCCAAGAACGCAAAAGAATCCGCGGTTATCGTTCCGTTTCTGCTATTAAACGGTAGCTGGCACTTAATATTTGAAAAAAAGGTGAAAGACAACTCCCAGCATGCGGGACAGATGGCATTCCCCGGTGGCTCCAAAGATAAGAAAGACAGGGATTTTTTAGACACTGCTATCAGGGAGACTTGCGAGGAGATAGGAATATGTGGTGATGATTTAACCATACTGGGAGAGATTAAACCCACGATAACCCTAAAGACAAATTTTGTCATATACCCCTTTGCTGCGATAGTAAACAAACCCCCACCCTACCGCATAAACAGGGACGAAGTAGAAAAACTTGTGTTTATACCTCTCGATTACTTAATAAAACAACACCCGTTTCGCTACAAAAAGTTCATCTTCAATGGAAAAGAGAGAACAACCATGGTTATACCCTTCAAAGGAGAGGTAGTCTGGGGAGCAAGTGCTCGGATACTGGATAACTTCATACCCCTTCTAAAACAATGATGGACTCAATAGCTCTCATAGTGATTTTGAGTTTTGTCATACCGTTTTTATCAGCAAAGCTGTTTGGCGGCTTAATACCTTCTGTGGCTTTTGAAATACTGGCTGGATTTATAGTGGGAAAAAGTGGCTTCAACCTTATAGACACAAACTCAGAGATTCTTTCGTTTCTTTCCATGTTCGGGCTTGCGTTTTTAATGTTTTTGGGTGGATTGGAGAGCGAGCTCAGCATTAAAAGGGGATTGAATAGAAAAATCCTTCTAAAATCACCCATATCGATTGCAACTATGACTTTTATCTTAACCTTCATATTATCATTTATGTTTTCAACTTTCATAAACAAACTATTTAACTGTTCAAAAAGCGTGCTCTATCTAACATTAGTATTTTCCACCACATCAGTGGCAATAGTACTGCCAACATTGAAATCGATGGAAAACATAAAACTATCATACAAACAGACCCTGCTCTACTCCGCATTCTTGGCTGACTTTATCACGCTCGTTGCCATAACAATATTCTCAGCCTACACAGAGAAAAACAGGCTCTCAAAAGATATGCTTCTTGTTTTCGTTATTTTTGCCATAGCAATCCTGTTGGGTAAAACAATTAAGAAAATCCCTGAAAACTCAAAAATTATTCACACACTCAAGCAGTTGAAGTACAAACCACATATACAGATAGGCATAAGAGGTTCTTTTGCAATACTGTTACTCTTTATGTTTCTTGCAGAAAAGTTGGGCGTTGAAGTTATACTGGGCAGCTTCATTGCAGGCTTGATTATATCAACTATGGATTTCAAGGAAAAAAAGACCTTGATAATGAAGCTTGAAGCTATAGGATACGGTTTTTTTATTCCCATATTCTTTCTCTATCAGGGAGCCACATCGAGAATACCTCTGGACTCATCCT
>WFQQ01000139.1 GCA_015486965.1 Desulfurellaceae bacterium | reverse complement strand
AATATCGAGTGGCAAATATAACTGATAACGCAATTGAAAGTGAATACGTGTTGTGGGGTAAGAAAAATGAAAATAGATTGGAAGATCCAGACAGGGGTTTTGTTATAGAATTCCCAGATGCATTAAAAATAAACTCAGACAAAGTAACCCTAAAAGTCAAGAATCTGTATAAATTCGATGAGGAAGGAAAGATGTTTATCTACGATGCAATATTTGAAAAATTAGAAGGGGTGGAGTATGAATAATTACAACGAGACAAATGAAAAATTTATAAATCCCTACCACTTTGTCCCTGTTGAAGGTCGATGCATAAGACAAGAAGGTTATTTAGAAAGAAAAAACAAAGGAAATCTTACGGGTTATATAGAAATAGAACTTACGAACTTGACGCCCATTTTCATACCAAACTCGTCAAACGAAGACGTTTTCAATCATAAAGACCCAAATGGAAATTCCTACGATTTCTTCTCGTACACTGATCTAAAAAACACAAAGAACCCCGAACCGCCGAAAAAACCCGTGATACCAGGCAGTGAGCTAAGAGGCGTTATCAGAAGTGCATACGAAACGCTTACCAACTCGTGCTTTTCTGCGATTAGCAAAGACATAATAAGCAGAAGAACAGAGCCTTTTACAAAGTCAAATTGCGGTGTTATTAAAAAGGAAAACGGAAAGTGGATATTTGAAGAATGCAATATAGAACCATTGCCGATTAAGAAATACGGTTTTCTGAAAGATGCAAAGCACGGTGAGTTTAAAAAAATAAGAGACAAAAAAGGCTATATTTTCAAAGGAGAAAAAACCGTTAAAGAAAGAAAAAATTACTATCTGTTCATACCAACAGGTAGATCGATCGAGTTAGACAAGGAAACAGTTGAAAGATTTAAAAAGGTCATGGATGACTACAAAGACAAATCAAAAAACCAAAAACTAAGAGAAGGAGAGCATGGTGGATATGTGAAAAACGCTGTAAAAGACGTTTACCTTGTTTACTATCGAAAAGTCGACGGCAAGTACTACTTCTCACCCGCCCAAGTTGGACGGGAAGCCTACTACAACACTTTTGTTGACATACTAAAGGAAAACGGTGAATTTCAACCATGTACAGACAAGAACAAACTGTGCGAGGCATGCCTCTTGTTTGGATTTGTAGCAGAGGGCAAAACGAACGAGAGTGCATCATCAAGAATCCGCTTTTCAGATCTAACATATATCGGTAATAGAGATCCCGAGTACTTCAAGCCCCTGTATCTAAAAGAGCTTGCCTCACCAAAACCAACGGCAATAGAGTTTTACCTAAAAAAGCCAAAAATACCGAACTCGGATGTTCAATGGTGGAATTATGATTATATCATTTACAAACGCAACAAAGATAGGGATTTTAAACCCTACAGCCCACAACTCATGGGAAGGAAGTACTACTGGCACATTCCAGATTGTAACGAAAACCATTTCAGAGAAAAAGAAGATAAAGTTACATCCAGAAATGTCATGGTCAGACCACTGAAACCTAACCACACATTCGTCGGCAAAATATACTTTGAAGACCTCACTGAACTTGAGCTTGAGAGAATTCTGTGGGTATTAACATTTGGCAACAGCGAAAAACACGCCCACAAAATAGGAATGGGCAAACCTTATGGTCTTGGAAGCGTAAGGATAAAAGTCAAAGGTGTTTATTTGAAGAAGGTAGAAATACAAAAAAACGATGAAAACATAGAAGTTAGCTACTCTTTAGAAAAACATGATTTTGACTACTCAGGCCTGACGTATAAAGATTTTGGGTGCAGTAAAAATACGTTCAACGACTACATGACTAT
The DNA here is from genome assembly GCA_015486965.1 of Desulfurellaceae bacterium. Taxonomy (GTDB): domain Bacteria; phylum Campylobacterota_A; class Desulfurellia; order Desulfurellales; family Hippeaceae; genus Hippea. The sequence goes on along the minus strand of WFQQ01000139.1, from coordinate 452 downwards.
CTGTGAATTCTCTAAAAAACAAACCCCTATAGAATATCCAAAAAACACAGATAGCGAGAATATATTTGAATGGTTTGCAGCAAACCGCGATGGTTTGTTAATAAAAATAAAGCAAAACCTAACGGATTCGCCTATAACAAAGCCAGAATTGGCAAGATACAAAAAGACAAATAGAAACAATAGTAAAAATCAACACAAAAGCAAAAATAAAACTTGGCATAATTTTAATTGAAAAATTTAAAGAAAAGCATAAAAAGAAACTGCATCGATCTTTTAAAACTCTATAAGCTCGGATGGATGCCCTTGTGGATGTTAGTGTTAGTGTTAGTGTTAGTGGTAGTGTTGGTGTTAGTGATGGTGATGGTGATAGGGAGAGTGTTATATAGTGGTTAAGATGTGTGATTTTTTTAGTTTTTGTTGTTGTGTAGGGAATATACCTGTGTTTGATATTT
>WFQQ01000138.1 GCA_015486965.1 Desulfurellaceae bacterium | reverse complement strand
GGTTTGATAAAGTTATGCAGGAGGTACGTGCCAATTGAAAGAATTTCTGACATAAATATTATTAACAAAAATACAGCTCACAGTTGCAAACTGTGAGCTCTTGAGTTTGGATTTAACTAGATAAAAAAATCAGGACAAATGTTATTGTTTTGATTTTTTTATTTACTTTTGTATCTAGTTATATAACTAGTGTTAATTAAAATTTAAACATCATGGGATTTTCAACAAAGGTTCAGTTAATCAAGCGTAAGGCAAGCGAACAATGGTACGTTAATCTACCCTCAGCTGTTGCACAAGCCATGGAATTTGATAAGGGTGAGCTTGTGGAGTGGATAGTAGAAGATAAATACAAAATGACATTAAAAAGGCAAAAGGCTAAAATGTCAGAAAGTAAAAAAAAACTCAACGAAGAGACGCCACAATAATAGATGAGTTAGACGATCTCATTAACGAATGTTACCATGCCTTTTCCAATCATAATTCCTGGAAAAAAGGAAAGGAACTTTTGTTTGGTACATTTAATTGCATGGGGCGGCATACCGTAACAGGCATAATCTCTGCTACGGGAAACCAATTTAAAGATTGGTCTTCGGTCTATAGGATTTTCAGCAGGCGTCAAATAGATATTTCAGCCATGATGAAAGTCATTCAGACTAACGTATTGAAGGAAACAGAAGATTCTAAACATATTATAGCCCATATGGATGATACCATAATAAAAAAGACAGGAAAAAGTATACCTGGAACTTCTTGGAGAAGAGACCCTTTGGGTCCACCTTTCCACACTAATTTTATTTGGGGGCAACGGTTTATTCAAGTTTCGATGGCCTTACCTAAGAATGGAGAAATAGGACAATCCAGAGCTATTCCTGTTGACTTTCACCATTGTCCTACAGTGGCAAAGCCAAAAAGAAAAGCCACCGATGAAGAGATCAATCAATACAAAGAGCAAAAGAAAAAATTAAGATTAAGTAAGCAAGGAAGCGAAAGGATAAGACTGTTTAGAAAAAATTTGGACGATAACGGAGCCCAAGAAAAGCAATTAATAATTAGTGTGGATGGTAGCTATTCAAATAGCGAAGTATTGAAAAATCTGCCACAAAGGGTGACATTAATCGGCCGGATAAGAAAAGACACAAAACTGTTCAAAATACCAGATGACCAACCAAGAACAGGACGAAAACGTGTTTATGGAGAACAATTGCCAACACCGGAACAAATCAGGCAATCTGATGATTACAAATGGCAAGAAGTAAAAGCATGGGCAGCAGGAAAGATACATAACTTCAATGTTAAAGTTGTTGACAATCTGCGTTGGAAATCGGCAGGGAAAGAGCACAATCTCAAGTTAGTTATTATAAGACCTCTTGGGTATAGATTAACGAAAGGTTCTAAAATATTATACCGTAAACCTGCTTATTTAATTTGTACAGATACGGAGTTGGATATCCAAACTTTATTACAAGCATACTTGTGGCGTTGGGAAATAGAAGTTGACTTTAGAGAAGAAAAATCAATGCTTGGTTGTGGGCAGGCTCAAGTAAGAAACCAAAATTCTTCAGAAACATTTCCTGCATTTATTGCCGCTGCTTATGCCATGCTGCATATTGCAAGCTATAGGGCTTATCAAAAAGCAAATAGCATAACTATTCCAAGACCCAAATGGTATAAAAAGAAACCTGAAAAAAGAATCACTACGGGAGATCTACTTAATAATGTGCGTGCTCACCTTTACGTTAAAGGCATGGGAATTAGTTTTAACGACTTCGTTAACCAGCAACTCCAGACACAAAGCCTTCAAAACTCTAAAAACCCCTTTATTAATGCTCCTTTTTATACCCGAAATTAGCCAAACTCAAGTCACAGTTTGTAACTGTGAGCCTGGCCCTTAATTCAGTTCACGGTTTGCAACTGTGAGCCTGACCCTTAATTCAGCTCACAGTTTGCAACTGTGAGCCATTTCCATGTAAGCGTTATTCTATCCGCTTTGTAGCGATTTTAGGCCAAAAAAGGGCTGTGTTATTAACAATTTCAACAAATTATTAACAAAAAACGGTAAAATCAGGCTAAAACCCTTGTCTTTTCTGATGTTTCGTATATATTTGTTAGCGACAATCCATTTT
>WFQQ01000137.1 GCA_015486965.1 Desulfurellaceae bacterium | reverse complement strand
ACCCAAAAATCCTTTTCCACAATGGCAGGACGCACACCCATCTGGCTGGCGGTCTCTCCAAAAAGCTCTTTTCTCTCCTCTGTAGAAAGATTGGCTACTTTATCCATCGTGTACCTCTTTTTTACATATCTCTTTTATGGTCTCGTAGATCCATGTGGTAGCTGTTTTGGTATCTTTGAGTATTTTCCCATACATTTTCTCATCTATCTGGTCCCGGATCTTTTTTATCGTATCGGGCGTAATATTCTCCTGCCCCAGTGCTTTGAGCGCCTGCACGATGAGGGAGCTCTCCTTATATTTGAAGCCGATATTCTTCAGGGAGGACTTTTTAAACTCCAGCGTCGTTCCCATGATGTCATAGCTTTTGTTAGGACCGTCACTGAGATAGACATATCTGGCAACGACCTGCGTAGAGAGCCCCAGCATGTTGAGTGCACTCTCACCGGAGACCTCTATACGCCAGTTGAACTTGCGGGCATAGGCTCTGGCGACCTGGTCAATGTCGGGGCTGAGGGTTTTTTGGAGGAGTTCACTGTATTTTGGGTAGTCGTAGATGCCGCGGGCGACCCGGCGTATCCTGCCCTGTTTGACAAGCTCGGAGAGAAGGTTGTCCGCCTGGGAACGGCTGAACTTCTCCAGCAGATCACTTGCAGAAAATGCCCACCCCCTACCATGTCCTGCTATGAAGTAAAACGCAGTATATACGAGGTTTTTCAAGGCTTTCCTTTTTATATAAATCTAGAAAAAAGTATAGTATTTTCTAGATTTAGATTGGCTTTATGCCTCATTCAATCCTTTAATTTCTTTACTTCATCTATAAAAGTTTTCGCTAATTCCTGCAGAGGTTGTACTATCACCATGTTTTTTATCTAATACATCACTTGCATTATTTGCCATTGCAGCTATTGCACTATCTAACAATTTAATAAGAAGAAGTTGATCTTCTTGCTTTAATTCTTTAATTTGCTGCTTATAACTACTATATGATTTGGCAAGTGCTTCTTTATGAGCATATTCTTGTTCCAGCCTTTGGTTTTCACTTCTTCTTTTGCTTGCATATAAAGCTAACCAAACTAGAGGAACATACAAGGGTAGCTTAAATAGAAGGTTATTCATTGTTTGTTTAAAGTCTTGTGGATGTAAAAAAGAAATACTTATAAATCCTACATTATAGAATGTGTATTACGAATATTCTATCTCAATTGCTTTTCGTTTTTTTGGAAATACCTGTCTTTTTACTTTATGGGAACCCAAATATTTTTTGGCTCCGTTATTGTCTTTGTCCAATATCACCCATCTGTTCTCATCCTCACTGCTCTCTTCTTGATCATTCTTGATCATTTCAACCTTATATACCAGGCGAACCGCATCTACAAATGCACTGGCCCCCCTACTCTGCGATGTGTTCTTGGTCCCATGATGAATGAAGATGATCGTCTTCCCCTCTTTCGTGGCCCATCTGGTAAAAAGATTGACAAATTTACGAGCATGTGCGTTGTTGTTCTCATCTGCACCAAACATTGCGATAAGCGGATCCAGTATGATTACATCATACTCTTTCAATGCAGCCTTGAATTGATAAAACTTGCTGTTTACCATAACACCTGCCCTGCTCTCTTCCAAAAAATGAATTGTTTCAGAATCCGCTCCTGCAATATGAAGATTCTTCTCAAACACTTTTGTATCAGATTCCATAAGCTGCTTCGCAATCATTTCAAACCGATACCTGGACAAAGACAAGGGATCCTCACTCAGCCACATAAACACCTTCAGTTTATCATCCCGTACCATACGCATTGCTGCCTGGAGCAAAAGAAAGGACTTTCCTACCCCGCCTCCGGCAGTAACCAAAGAAACCGCGTTTTTGGGAAAAGGTAGCCAGCTTTTACAGACGAACTCCGCTTCTTCAGCCTCTATCTGGTCAAACGAAACAATATTGAAAAGTTCTCGGCTTCCCTGCTCTACCCGCTCCAGCTCTTCATGTACTAAATGCAACGTATCAGAAAGGTCGCCTTTTTGATCAATATTCATCAAAATCTTGTGCGCAAGCTGTTTGAACTGTCTAAGCCTTGAAAACTCTTTAACCTCTTCCACATACACAGAAGCATTGGCAATGGGCAAAGCTGCCAGAACATCAAGCATCTGCACTTCATCAAAATCTTGTCCCATGTGATTTTTGATCAGGCTCTCTTCTATGGCACTGTTCTCATTAAGGTATTGCAGTGCTTTAAAAAGTTTCTGATGGAAAGGAAAATAAAAATCATCGGCTTCAATTGATGAGGAAAACACCTCCAATCTCGCCTTGCTGTCAAATATTACTGTACTTAGGATAGCCCGCTCAAAATCTTTATTGTATGTGGTTTCTGTCATTGACTTCCCCGATCAAATCGTTATTTTGGCTATTTTAGCAATATAATTTGCAGATAGCAATACAAAGAGAAGTACGATTAACTTATGCTGCAAGGAAGTTATTTTAGAGGTGAAAAGAAGTTATTTTAGAGGTTTTTCAGCGATCAAAGGAAGTTATTTTAGAGGGTATACATAACATGTGGAAGTTATATTGGAGGGGGATTTTTTTATAGAGGAAGTAACATTAGAGGGGAATGGAAGTTATTTTAGAGGTTAGGTGCCTTTTCGTAAATTGCTCAATTTGGAATAATTATTTAGCATTGTTTTCATAATTTTAACTGTTTTAATCGTTTTAACTATTAAAATAGTGGAAATAACCCTATTTAGTTTTAATTGTTTTAGCAGTTTTAACTATTAAGATTGTGAAAATGACCATATTTATTCTAATGTGGAAGTTATATTGGAGGGGAATTTCAAAAAAATGGAAGTTATATTAGAGTGTTTTGGAAGTTATATTGGAGTAGTTGGAAGTTATTTTAGAAGCATAAAGAAGTTATATTAGAGTGTTTTGGAAGTTATATTGGAGAGCTCCTAAGATACTAAGATTCTTTATATAAGAGAGTTAAGACTCTTATATAAAGGCTGCCTGTTCGGGTCAGCCTTTATATAACATAGATTCGAGATGTAATATTACTTCCGTTTCGAACTCATCTTCTGTGAGATGATTGTTGTTTTTGAAATGGAATCCATTGCCTTTTTCAGTTTCAATGTAAGCCGAATAAATAAGAGCTCCCTCTTTCTCATAAGTAATTGATTTGATGACTGTAGGATTTTTATCAACTGTAATTGTTTCACCTACCAGATCCTGAATGGTTTTCCTTTGTTCAATAACTTTGGCATTGATGGTGTTTGTATCTGCATTAAGCAAGGAAGGAATAAAGCCTACTGCCTCATTTCCTCTATAATAAAAAATTTCATCTTTTGGGTCGTAGTCAATACCGAATGACTGCAGCTCCCCTACCCTACTTTTAACTTCTCTTTTGGCTACCTGGAGGGATTTGGGAGAGTCGACAGGAAATCCTAGTGCTTCAAAGACTGTTATTAGTTTAAAACGAGATTCTTTTTTGTGGGTAAAAAACCATCTGATGATTGCTTTGATAAGTGCGGAGTCAACTTTCAAAAGTTTGGGCAACTCTTTTTTATAGTTGATTGAAAGTTCACGTTCGTAAAATTTCAAATATCGGCTATCCAGTGTTATAGAATAAGCCTTATGTTCTTCGAGGTAATCCAAATGGGAAATGAGATTGAAATCAAACGAGTCCCCTTTTGTATTGACATAGTTAACGGTTATGTCTCTAATCTCTTTAATCTTTTCTTTTAGCCACTTGGTTTGTGTCTCCCAGGACTTGCTCTTTTCTTCCCCGCTATACTCTTTGAGTATTTTTGTCTGACTGAATATAATGACAACTTCTTCTGTTGGGAGAGGCATAATTTTTGTAGCATGAGTATATATACAGTCCAGAAGATCTCGGTGAACCTGTGTCAAAAGTTTACGACCTCTTATCTCCACCTTGCCCCAACTTGT
>WFQQ01000136.1 GCA_015486965.1 Desulfurellaceae bacterium | reverse complement strand
ACTAAACATTTTAAAGGAACTTGAGGAAAACTCAATCAGCTTAAGCTCTTTCAACAGGATGGTTTTAGATAAGCTTATAAAAGAAAACCTGAGCATTGAGCTGAAAACTGCTTTGATAAATATATTCTATAAATCACTTATGGACATAAAACAGAAAATAGACCCAGAGGATGCTTTAATCGTAGCTACATTAAAGGCAAAAGCAGCCAAGAACCTTGAAAGAATAGAGGATATCATTGAGAAAGCAGGAAATCTGGCATTCGCAGAGAAGAAAATAGAAGCAACTGCAAAAAAGAGCTCAATAAACTACGGTGAGAAAATCGAAAAGGTGGCAGAACCTTTACAAAGTGAGAATAAAGGAAAGACGGATGAATCTGACGAGCAATCGAAGGTTGACTTAATTTTAAGGGAGTTGGGTGGAAAAATCATTAGCATTGAAAAGTTAAGTGATTAGAATATAATCAATCAGAATTCCAAGGAGGTTGTTGATGGCTAAGAATTTTGGTGGATTAGACCTAAACAGCTTGATGGCTCAAGCAAAAAAGATACAGAAGCAGATAGCAGAGGCACAGGAAGAGGCTGCTAAAGAAACCGTGGAAATCTCGGTCGGTGGCGGTATGGTTACGGTGAAGGCAAATGGGCTTGGAGAAATTGTTGATATAAAAATCTCAAAAGAGATAGTTGACCCAGATGATGTTGAAACATTGGAGGACCTCATACTGTCGGGGGTAAACGAGGCTGTTAGAAAAGCCAAAGAGGCTATGGATGAGAAGATATCATCTCTAACAGGGGGGTTGAATATACCTGGAATGTTTTAAATGCAAAAGGTTGAAATTGAAGAGATTGACAGAGTAGCCATACAGCTTTCAAAAATCCCAGGAATTGGTTTAAAGAGTGCAAAAAGGTACGCAATATGGCTCGGGGAACACACCCATGAGACAAAAGAGCTCATCTCATATCTTGAAAGGTTGGCTCAGAATATAAAAAGCTGCAAGAAGTGTTTTAACCTAACATCTTATAAAGACGGTATTTGTGGCATATGTAAAGATTTATCAAGAGATAGCTCAACCATCTGCGTAGTCCAATCCCTTGAAAATTTAGTTGAAATAGAGCAATCTGGTGTGTATAATGGGATTTACTTTATTTTGGGGGGTTTAATTTCACCTTTATACAACACAGACGAAGTTTTAAATAGAGTGGAGTATCTCAAAAAAAGGGTTAAAGAAGAGAAAATGGGAGAGGTTATTTTGGTTATCAGCTCAACAACTGAGGGCGAACTTACAATTCACTATATAAAAGAACAGCTAAAAGATACAGGTGTTAAGATAAGCAAAGTTGCAAGCGGTGTACCGATTGGGGCTGATATCAACTATATTGACAAAAGAACACTTGCAGAGGCTTTAAGATCAAGGGTTTACATATAGAAACCAAAAATTCAAGGTTTGGGGGTTAGAAGATGTCTAAAAAGATGGATATCAGATGGCATGGAAGGGCTGGTCAGGGAGCAGTTACGGCAGCTAAAACCCTTGCTGAACTCATCTCTCAAGAAGAGGGCATTTACGCACAGGGTTTTGCCGTTTACGGTGCAGAAAAGAGAGGAGCTCCCGTTGTTGCATTTACAAGGGTGGATGAAAAGCCCATCAGAGACCATTCAGAGTACATGGAACCAGACATAGTTTTAATACTGGATCCTACCCTTCTGGGTCTTGTCAATGTTAAAGAAGGATTGAAAAAAACTGGGAAAGTTATCGTAAATACTGCTTTTTCCAAAGAAGAGGTCATAAAAGAGTTAGGCCTTGAAGGATATGAAGTTTATGTGGTTGACGCAAACAAGATCAGCATGGAAACACTTGGAAGGGCTATCCCCAACACCCCAATGATTGGGGCACTCTCTAAGGTTACAGGTCTTTTTACAAAAGAAGAGGTAGCCAACGGTGTTGTCGAGTTGCTCAAAGAGACAGGAAAATTTCCAGAGAAAATCATCGAAGGCAACAAAAAGGCAATCGAGATTGCTTATGAGGAGGTAAAGTAAATGGCTGAGAAACTACTAAATTGGGATGAGGTATTAATAGGGGCTGCAATAAAGGAACCAGGCAACTCAAGGCAGTATGAGACTGGCTCATGGAGAGTTGAAAGGCCTGTCTGGAATCCGGACACATGTATTCAGTGTATGTTCTGCTGGGTTTACTGCCCGGACAGTGCCATCCTTGTTGACGAAAATGGCAAGATGGCAGGAGTAAACTACACATTCTGTAAAGGGTGTGGGATCTGTGTTGAGCAGTGCCCATCTAAACCAAAATCGCTAAAGATGATTTTAGAGGCAGAGGCTAAAGGTAAGTCAGAGGAAGAACTAAGAAAAGAAGTCTTTTCAGAAGATAAATAGGAGGATATAAATGGGAAAAAAGGTAGCGTTAACAGGAAATGAGGCTGCTGCTCATGCCATCAGACAGATTAATCCTGATGTTATAGCGGCTTTTCCAATAACACCGTCAACCCCGATACCTCAAGCTGTTGCCCAATTTATAGCGGATGGAGAGATGGATACAGAGCTGGTAACGGTTGAGTCTGAGCATTCTGCAATGAGTGCCTGCATCGGAGCTGCAGCTGCAGGCGGTAGGGTGATGACTGCAACAAGCGCAAATGGATACGCTCTAATGTGGGAGATGCTCTACATCGCAAGCGGTATGAGACTACCTATCGTTATGGCTGTCGTTGCAAGGGCACTATCTGCACCACTAAACATACATGGAGACCATTCAGACATAATGGGTGGAAGGGACACAGGATGGATTCAGATTATTTCTGAAAACTCTCAAGAGGCTTACGATAACCTCATTCAGGCTGTTAAAATAGCAGAGAATAAAGATGTAATGACACCTGCTCTTGTTGCTCAAGATGGGTTCAACACATCCCACACCATAGAGATTTGGGAACTTGAAGATGACAACAAGGTTAAGGAGTTCATTGGGGAATACACACCTCTATTCCCTCTCCTAAACACAGACGACCCTGTAACCCACGGTGCGTGGGCACCACCAAACTGGTATTTCGAGCACAAAATAAACCAGCTAAAAGGTTTGCTTGATTCAAAAGAGGTAGTAGAGAAAGTTGGCAAAGAGTTTGGCGACACATTTGGAAGGTATTACGGTCTTTATGAAGACTACAAACTGGACGATGCAGAGTATGTCATCGTAGCCGCTGGCTCTGTTTGTGGAACGACAAAGGATGTGGTGGATAACTTAAGAGAAAATGGCATTAAGGCAGGACTTCTTAAAATAAGACTGTTCAGGCCCTTCCCATATAGAGAGCTGGCTGAAGCCTTGCAATCTGCCAAAGCCATAGCTGTACTTGACAGGGTGTCTCCTGCTGGTGCTCAGGGTGGTCCTCTGTTTACAGAGATTAGAAGTGCACTTTATGATACGCAAACAAGGGCTCCAGTAATAAACTACACATACGGACTTGGCGGAAGAGACACACAGCCAAGACATATAAACTCGGTATTCGAAACCCTTAAGAAAATTGTTGAAACAGGAAAGGTTGAAAAACAGTTTGACTGCCTGAATCTCAGGGGAGAATGGAGGTAAGATATGGCTCTTCTAAATGAACTTGCTAAGAAGAAAGAGGGACTGGTTAGTGGACATAGATTATGCCCTGGCTGTACGCACTCTGTCATTATGAGACAGGTGTTTGCAGTAGCGGAAACTGACAAATACGATATTGTTGTGGCTGCAGCCACAGGATGTTTTGAGGTATCAACGGGTCTTTATCCATACACAAGCTGGAATGTTCCGTGGATACACACAGCTTTTGAGAATGCTGCAAGCACGATAAGTGGCGTTGAGGCTATGTATAGGGCTTTAAAAAAGAAGGGGAAATTAAACAAAGAGATTAGGTTCATAGCCGTAGCAAGTGACGGTGGAACATACGATATTGGACTTCAAGCTCTATCTGGAGCAATTGAGAGGGGCCATCAATTTCTATACATCTGTAATGACAACAATGCATACCAGAACACGGGAAACCAGCGCTCCTCGGCAACACCTTTTGCTGGTTCTACAACCACATCACCAAACGGAAAGGTAAAATTTGGCAAAGAGCAGCCAAGAAAGGATATAGTTAGCATCATTGAAGGACACCATCTACCCTACACTGCTCAGGCATCGCCTTCCAACTGGAGAGATCTGATGAACAAAATCAAAAAAGCGCTCGATATCAACGGACCGACTTACATAAATGTTCTTGAGCCGTGCACAACAGGATGGGGTTTCCCGCCACACATGGCAATTGAGATAGCCCAACTGGCCGTTGATACCTGTGTCTGGCCTTTATATGAAGTTATTAAAGGTAAAGTGGTGATAAACTACAAACCAAAGAAAAAGCTACCTGTAACAGAGTATTTAAAACCACAAAAGAGATTTGCACATCTATTCAAGAAGGGTAATGAGCATCTTATTGAGGAGTTTCAGAAACAGGTGGACGCACATTGGGAGTGGCTCTTAAAAAGGGAAGAGTGTGGCATCGAATACGGAGTATAAAAAACTCTAAAGGGGTGGCTTCAACGCCACCTTTTTTATTCTATCAAACAAGCCAACACCTCGGATGCCAGATACAGAGACCCTGCAAAAACAATCGTGTCAAAATCTGATGAGAGCAGTTTATTCACGCAGTCATTTACGCTTTTATTAACGAGAATATTGCTCTTTTTGTTCAAACCTCCAACAAATTTGGTCAGATTTTCTGGTTCTTCAGAAAGCCTGTTTTTGGTCTTAACAAAGCAGAAAGCCTCAAACATGTCAAAAATTTCAGAGAGTCCATCCTTCCAATTTTTTGTTTTCAAGCTTGAAAAAACAAGAATAGCTTTACCTAAATCGTCCAATCTACTTCTCAGCTGCACCCTTAGGTTTCGCATTCCCTCAACATTGTGAGCTCCATCTATAACAACTGTCTTTCCATCTATCTTTATAATCTCAAACCTTGCTGGTAAAAAGCTTTTTTTCATGGCTTCAGAACCAACATTAAACCCATACATATCTCTTAAAACATCCAATGCGAGCATTGAGACTGCAACATTGTCAAGGTTAACCCATCTATTGACATTAAGTTTCCTCGCTCTCTCTATGTAAATCTCATCCACAAAGTAGAGAGGCGCAGAGACAGTTTTTTTAATCGTATCAACTACAACTTCAGGGTTTTTTGATATAACACCCACTCTTTTTATTATCTTCGATTTAGTCCTCGCTATATCAACAAGAGAGCTCCCCAGATGCTCCTCGTGATCCTTAGAAATAGAAGTTATAACACTTAAAATGGGCTCAACCACATTGGTAGCGTCAAACTCCCCTCCCATACCAACCTCTAAAACGGCTATATCAACACCAAAATCTTTGAAAACAAGAAAGGCTAAAACGGTGAGGAATTCAAAGTAAGTTAAACCCTCGAAATCCATACGGCGTATAAACTCGGCATAATCAAGGAGTGTTGCAAAATCCACACTTCTATTGTTGATTTTTATCCTTTCGTTCAACAGGATGAGATGGGGAGATGTGTATGTTCCAACACTCAAACCACTCTGCATAAGACAATCTGTTAAATATTGACAGACACTGCCCTTACCATTTGTCCCACCAACCAGAATAGATGGAAAACTGCTCTGGGGGTTGCCAAGTTTCAAAAGAAAATGTTCAATCCTATCAAGACCAAGCTTTATAGAGTATGGATTTAGGTTTTCAAGAATGGAATCTAGTCTTTTTCGAGCCTCAATCTCTGTCATGCCTAAAAGCTACCGCAACGGCGTAGAGCCTTGAGTGGGATATGGAAAGCTTTATGTCGCTTCTTTTACCCTTTACATATACAATAGGTTTACCGCTCTTTTCATTCAAAACCTCAATATCTTTAAAATACAACCTTCCCCCGTACACTTTAATCACAGCCTCTTTTGAACAAAACCTACCAGTAAGAGAAGGAAATGGGTTTTTCTTACTAAAGCAATACTCCACCTCTCTTTTTGAAAAAACCCTGTTTATAAACCTCTCGCCCCACCTGTTATAAGCCCTTTTTACCCTCTCTATCTCCTCTATGTCTATGCCAATTTCCACCTCGCCTCCTGTATGAGCTGCCTCATCAGTCTTACAGCCTCTTTCAAACCAACAAATACACTCTTTGAGATTATGCTATGCCCAATGTTCAGCTCCTCAATCTCATCTATGGCAGCCACAGGCTTGACATTCTCATATGTGAGACCGTGACCCGCATGTACATGTAAGCCAAGAGACTTCGCATACCTGCAAGCATCTGACAGTTTTTCAAGCTCAATCTCCCGCTCTTTCTGGCTCTTTGCATTGGCATAGTTTCCCGTATGAAACTCTATAGCATCAGCCCCAACCCTTTTTGCTTCATCCACCTGCCACTCCAGCGGATCTATAAAAAGGCTAACAACAATTCCTCTATCCTTCAACCTTTTAACAACATCCCTGACCCTTTCTGCATTGGATACAACATCAAGTCCACCCTCCGTTGTTATCTCCTGCCTGTTCTCAGGAACAATCGTTGCCTGGTGTGGTTTTACATCAAATGCGATGTTAACAATCTCCTCATTCAGACTCATCTCAAGGTTCAGAGGGATCTTTATAACACTCTTAATCTGGTACACATCGCTATCCTGAATGTGTCTTCTATCCTCCCTCAAGTGCACCGTTATCCCGTCAGCCAACGCCTCTTGAGCCAATAAAGCAGCATAGACAGGTTCAGGTTCAACCGTTCTCCTTGCCTGTCTAAGCGTAGCCACATGGTCTATATTAACACCAAGCCTCATGCCTTCACCCCCACCCTATTCAAAATTTCATCCGCTATCTCTGAAACATTTTTGCTCCCACTCACAAAAAAAGCATACTCAGGTTTCTCAAGCTCCTCCTTTTGCTTTAAAAATATCTCATATCTACCATCCGAAACAGAGTTTTCTTTGCTCCTCTTCTTGAAATGTTCCAAAGCAGTCTTTTCATCCACATCCAAAAACACAAAGAGAGGCTCTATTCCAAGCCTTCTAAACCTATCCCTGACTATTTTTCTGTACTTCTCTTTTATAAATGTTGCATCCAATACAACACCCTTACCGTTCCGAGCCAGATTGTAAGCCCTATTGCAAAGCTCTCTGTAAACCTTCTCTGTCATCTCATCTGTATAAATTCCACTCTTGTAATTTGAAAAATCCTTATAGTGAGGATTCATTCCAGCAAGCTCTTTCCTGATAATATCAGATGATAAAACCTCAAAACCCGCCTTTTTTGAGATAAAAGATGCAACAGTAGATTTGCCGCTGCCAGTAAGACCCCCAAGTACTATTACTTTGGGCTTGTATTCATCGGGAAGATACCCAAAAGAGAGATCGAAGTACAGGTTCGCCTGTTCTTTCTGGGATTGAAAGTAGGCAATCTTACCTCTAACATAAGCCCTGTAAATCTTGTAAAAATTAATAATTTCACCAATATCTCTATCCTTCGAAAAATACACATACCTATCGAAAAACAGCTCCGACAGGTCGTAGCGTGAATAGTTCTCCAAATCCATTAACAGAAATGCCACATCACTCGCCACATCGGAATATCTAAATCGTTCGTTGAACTCTATGCAGTCATATATATAGATGGTGCTCTCATCAATTATACAGATATTTCTTGAGTACAGGTCTCCGTGGCAATCCTTCACCCTTTTATCCCTAATCCTTTTCTCAAAAAGAGACCATCTCTCCTCATAGAACCTGTTGGTGAATTCCTTTATTGAGTTATACTGATAAGCAGTTAAAAACTCACCTACCGCATCCTTTGTCTGCTCAAAGTTCTCATCTGTATTAAACCTGTTTGTCTCAACACTTCCAAAGCTACTTATATACTCATTTGTTTCAGCCTTTAAATGAAAATCTGCTATCTTTTTTGCAAGAGAAACTATATATGACTGCTTAATTTTGCCATTTTCAATAAGAACATTCATCATCCTATCTTGAGGCATCCTCTTCATTTTAACGGCATAATCGATAATATCTCCATCCTCATCTATAAAGATCTCACCATCCTTTTCAACTACACTACTAACGCCTAAGTATATCTCTTTGGATAGCCTGCTGTTTAACTCAATCTCCTTTTCACAGTAAAACTTTCTCTTTTCAAGCGTTGTGTAATCCAAAAATCCAAAGTCCACAGGCTTTTTTATCTTATAAACCAGACTCTCCCCCAAAAGCACCCAAGATATGTGAGTCTCTATAAGCTCAAAACCATATCTATTTTTAAGCCTTTGAACCTGCCACTTCTCCATGTTTTTGCCTCTTTCTTTTTGCTTCAAGATTTGAATAGACACAACCACAATACTCCTGCCTGTAAAAGCCAAACCTCTTTGAAAGTTCAACAGACCCTTTAAAACCGTCCCTCTTTTTAAAATCACTATCCTCAAACTTCAAACCATATTTTAAAGCCAGCTTCTCACCTATGCTTTTTATCCTATCGTAATCCTTTAGAGGGCTAACGGAAAGTGTCGTTGTAAAGAAATCAAAGCCTTTTTCTTTTGCCAGCTTTGCCGTTTCATTTAACCGTAAACCATAACAGAGAGTGCATCTCCTTCCACCCTCTGGCTCACCTCTGTAAACCTTTGTAATCTCAAACCACCTCTCGACTTCATACCTCCCCACAGTTAACCCAATACCGTGGTATTTACATAGTCTTTTTATCTCATCAAGCCTTAAAATGTATTCTTTTTTCGGGTGTATATTTGGGTTGTAGAAGAAAACCTCAAGCTCATAATTTGGTTTTAATCTCTCAATGACACTTGTGGCACACGGGGCACAACAGGCATGTAGCAAAAGCTTCGGTTTTTTATTCCTCTCCTCCTGAACCCTCTTCACAGGCTTAAAGCTCATTCTGTGTATCCCGCAAGCCCCAAACTTTTTCAAAGCCTCAAGGTGCTCCTTTGTGCCATAACCTTTGTGCCTTTTAAATCCATATTGGGGATAAATATCATCCACAAGCCTCATATATCTATCACGCCAAACCTTGGCTATAATGCTCGCTGCAGAGATCAGCTTTACCTTTTTGTCTCCGTTCACAATCGATTTGAACTTAATGGGCAACTCAAACTTATCCCTTCCATCTATAAGCAAAAAAGTGGGTTTCTCTGGCATGTGCTCAATGGCTCTCTTAATGGCAAGCTCCGTTGCCTTTACAATGCCAAGCCTGTCAATCTCCTCGTTTGAGGCAACACCTATACCGTAGATGGAGTTCTCTTTTATAATTTCATAGAGTTCCTCTCTTTTCTTTTCCGATAACTGTTTGGAATCCTTTATTTCACCTAAAGTGGAAATGTCTCTTTTTAAGATAACACAGGCAGCAACTACAGGACCAGCCCAGGGTCCTCTACCCGCCTCATCTACTCCTGCTGTCTTTCCCATTTTTTATCGTTTCTAACAAATATCTTGGAAAGTTTCTTCATCCCCAGGTATCTTGCAACAACACTGCACTTCACAAGAAACAAAAAATACACCCTTTCATCTTCAAACTCGCTCAATGTCTCAAAATTCCCCTGCCCTTTTGAAATAACTATATCTGCACGCTCAAACACATCCCTCGCATATTTACTTGCCGTCTCAGGCCAAAAACCGGGAATTACCTGCCCTGAGCTCACAACCTCTGCAATCTCATCCAAGCCAACATACAAAGCATCGTACATTGTTACATCGTTTATAACAGGTGCACCCCTAACAATGGCATACAACTCCATATCGGGATAAAGAGTCTTAATCGTCTTTAAAAGAATCTTATCAAACACTATCTCGCCAGCGTTATCTGCAAGAAGAACAACCTTTTTTGCTTTTTTAATAGACTTCTCAAACAGTGCAAAATCTGTCATATCGAGGGGGTTGCGAACCGTTTCATCTATAACACTCTCAAGATCAAAACTCTTTATCTGGGAACCAAAATCTATGATATTGCCAGCTAAAGCAAGTCTTATTGCAAAAAGTAATGGATTTTCACTGTTCTCTATCTCATCTTTCATAAACTCTTCATAGCTCAACGCTATATCGTTGTACTTCTTT
>WFQQ01000135.1 GCA_015486965.1 Desulfurellaceae bacterium | reverse complement strand
GAACATTATTAAATCTATCGATAACAGAGTGGGTATCTGTAGGGCTCTCTTTGATTAAATGGTCATCACCATTTACAGGCACAGTAAAGACTCCCACCTTATTTCCTTTTGAATCAACAACTTTAACCTTGAACGAGCCTGTTTTAACGGGTATATCAAGCCCTGTAGCCTGTGTGATACTCAAGGCTGCATGGGGGTCTGCAGGATAGATGCCCTCTATTTGAGAATATGGGGTTAAACCTGCACCTGCCGAATGCAGCTCATTGACCTTTTGGATAAGTGTGCTCGCTATTTTGTCAACATCGTTTTGATATTCAGGAACTGTCCTATCCCTTAGCTTAAGGATTGCCCCAAGGGAACCGTTTGTGATTCTCCCCGTTATATCTATTTTAGCCCCAGAACTCTCAACAAAGTAAACCCTATTGTACTTTTCACCCTTCAGCTTTAAAGCTGAAAGCTCATTGTAATCTTTTCCTGAGACAATGGGCATACCCCCAAGCAAAATTGTCATCTCTGGCTTTGAGTTTTTGTCGTAGGAACCCTCAAGGATCGTAACATTGGCAAGTCCCGTAAGCTTCTCGATTAGCTTGCTTCTTTCATCCCTCAAGGTGTTTGCGTGATCCTTATCTCCAAGCTCAGCCTTGGCTATTTCATAGTTAAGCTGGGCTATTCTTTTCGCAAGTGAGTTGATCTGTGTGATTGTATAGCTCACCGAATCATCGAGGCCATTTCTAATCTGTTGAAGAGAAGAGTACGCATCCCTTAAAGCTTTTGAAAGGGTTAGACCCTTTTCAATAACCTGTTGCCTTGCAGTCTCCAAGTCAGGGTTTAAGCTTAAAGCGTGCCATGCGTTAAAGAACTGTTCCATAGCACCCTTTAAACCAACCCCATTTTCTTCGTTAAATACGCTCTGAATTTCATCCAATGTGTTGTTCAGTTTATTGTAAAAATTCATCTCTTCATTGGCATTCCTAACTCTTTTGTCTATCAATGTATTGCGTGTGCTTATGATTTGGCTAACCTCAGCGCCTGTCCCAAACACACCGGCATACTCAACAAGGGGCATGGAGGGAAGAATATCAACCCTCTCTTTTGAATAACCTGGTGTGTTTACATTTGCCACATTGTTGCCCGTAACATTAATAGCCATTTTAGAAACATATAAACCGCTTACGCCGATATTTAGAGCATCGAAGATTGTTGGCATTTAAGCCCTCACGCTCATCAGTTGTGTATCGTAATCGGGATTTGCATTCTTATCGTATTTCCCACCAGACAGAAGGGTCGCATAAAATGATAATAAGCCGTTGAAAAACTCTAAGTGCTCTTTTGCTATCATCCTGTTAACTTCACTCTTCAGTTCAAACTTTTCTAGCAAACTTTTTAGTTTTCCGTTTAGCACCCTCAAATCATCAACATAGTTGTCTCTACTTGCAAAAAATAGGAATTCACTAATATTCTCAAATCCATTACTCTCTAAAAACTCTTTTAATTTATCTTCCAGAACACCTATTGTTTCAGCAAGAGCTTGTTTCTTTTGCAAAACTTCTATTAAGCCATCGCTATCAACCTTTATAAGATAGTGCGCCTCTTTATCCAAAAGGTCTAAAGCCCTCTCGTATATCAAGACCAACCCTTTTAAAATGTACTTTAACGCCCTCAGTCTCCTATTCACCTTTCCACTCCTTCAGTATCGCATTTGCAATTTCATCTATAGGAGGCTTGTATGTTCCCTTTTCAAGTTGAAGCCTGACCTCTTCAAGTCTCTGGGCTTTTGAGCTATCATCCCCTAAAACTTCAGAAAGAAGCTTTGCTTCTTTTGATATCTCAACCTTATCTACATCTTTATTTGTGGTTTGTAGTTGGCTCTCTTTTGTTTCCCTGATATTTACCTTTTCTGTTTTTTCTTGTTTTGACTGCTTAATGTATTTATCTATTACCCCACTTAAATAAGCATCTATCTTCATAACTCACCTCCAATTGCTTTCTACCTAAGAAATCGGCAGAATTCCCTAAAACTTTAGTAATTTTTACCAACATAGGCAAGAACCTTTTTAACATAGTTTTTTGTCTCTTTAAAAGGAGGCACACCGTGATACTTTTTAACATTGGACGGTCCTGCATTGTAGGCTGCAAGCGCCTTCTTGTAATCTTTAAACTCCTTTATAAGTTTGGCTATATATTTAGCTCCACCCATTATGTTCTCTCTGATATTAAACAGGTCTTTAACGCCAAGCTCAATAGCCGTTTGAGGCATAAGTTGCATAAGCCCAACAGCACCAGCCTTAGATACAGCATAGGGGTTGAACGAAGACTCTGCTTCTATAATACCATACAAAAGCTTTTTTGAAACATGGAACCTCTTTGAGGCATCGTCTATTGCTTTTTCTATTATTTTCATTTTAACATCACCTTTCGGCAGTGTTTTAAACTTTTTCTCAACTGGTAGCTTAATGGGTTTTTTATTGATATTTTTTGGCAGGTTACTCTTGTAGGTAAAATACTCCTTAAGTGAGTTAAAAAGGGTCTTCCCAATAGAAAATGGGGAGTCTTCCGCCATTTTATTACTCAAAGCATTGATATAGAAAAACCTGTATATGGAATTTTCTGCATTGTCTTTGACTATAGGGTCTTTAGGTATGGTTTTTTCCATCTCGTTCAAAAGCTGAGAGATAAATAGAGCCTCAAACTGTCTGCACGCCTCCTTTAATTTATACATGTTTTCTATGTCTTTTACCCTGTTCTTTAGAGAAATGTAATTCACTCTATTCAACATCACATCATCTCCAAATCAGCATTTAAAGCACCAGCAGCTTTTAAAGCCTGGAAGATAGCCATCATATCCCTTGGTGTTGCTCCTGCCTTATTTAAAGCCTGCACAAGCTCAGATACAGTTGCTCCCTTAGGAAAACTTAGAAACTTACCCTTTCCCTCTTTAACAGATACCTTTTTATTCGTTATGGTTTTGGTCTGTCCAGCCGCAAACGGGTTCGGTTGGGATACGCTCTTTTTGCTTGTTATTGTAATGGTTAGATCTCCATGAGATATACTCACAGGCTCAATGGTCACATCACCACCCACAACAACAGTTCCAGTCTTTTCATCCAACACAACCCGTGGAACGGTTGTTCTGTTCACAGAGAGCTGGTTAATTTGGGAAATGAGTTCAACAACATCGCCCCTGTAGAGGGGAGGGACAACAACCTTTACACTACCTCCATCTAAAGGGAATGCAATCTGTTTTCTATAAAAACCGTTTATCGTTTTTGCTATTCTCGTTGCCATAGTAAAGCTTGGAGTTTTCAGTGCAAGGATAAAGCTACTCTTTGAGTTTATGTCCACATTAACTTGTCTTTCAACTATAGCTCCATTTGGGATTCTACCTACCGTGGGATGGTTCTTTCTAACCTTATTCCCACCCGCCCCGGCGTTGTATCCACCAATTGAAACAGGTCCTTGAGCAACAGCATAGACTTTACCATCGGGACCTCTTAAGGGCGTCATAATTAGAGTTCCACCCTGCAGGCTCTTTGCATCTCCTATAGAGGAAACAGTAACATCTATCCTATCCCCCTGCTTGGCAAATGGGGGCAGGTTGGCTGTAACCATCACGGCAGCTATGTTTTTCATCTGCAAACTCTGGATATCTGTTTTAGAAAGTGTAACACCAAACCGTTTCAGGGCGTTTACTATAGAGTTTATTGTGAAATATACACTTGTACCATCGCCCGTTCCAGCAAGACCTACAACAAGACCATAGCCCACAAGTTGATTGTATCTGACACCCACCACGCTGGTTAAATCTCTTATTTTAACCTCAAAGGCGTTGCTATTTAGTGCAATTAAAAGGATAAACAGAACAGTTAAAACCCTCTTCATGGCTGTCTCCCCTTTAGAATGGTTTTATCAGCCTCCACAGTTTGGCAAGCCAACCCTCATGCCTTGTTGAACCTGCAATGCCTTTACCATTAAAGAAAATCTTTGCGTCAGATATATAGCCTGAATCTATGGTGTCATCGCCTGAAATTTGATATTCATCGATAATTCCTGTGATTATGAGTGTGTTTTCCTCGCCATTCGTATAAACCTGTTTTTCTCCTCTTATGAATAGCCTATGATTGGGAAGAACCTTAACAACCCTTGCAGTTATAGTAGCTATAAGTTTGTTTGCCACTTTGTTCTCACCGCTTCCCTGATAAGCTCCTGAGGAGTTGGTATTCCATATTCCACCTGCGCCTGGAACTGCATCAAGTTTGTTCAAAACTCTATTTTGAAAGCCCAGAAGGGCAGATAAACCCGCAGATGAACTTGAGCTTGTTTTTGTTTTTAGGGATGATGAATACTGACTTGTGGCTTGTTCCTGAACTAATATTGTTACTATATCTCCCACATGTCTGGCTTTTTCATCCGAGAAGATATTTTCAGATGACGATGTCCACAATGAGCCCTCACTGTGTTTAAGTTCATTTTGAACAGATGGTTGTTCTCTAACATACTCAGGCATCTCTGCATATTTCCTTTCAACGCTTGTGGTTGTGCAACCACCCAAGAAAACCGCCAAAATAAGGAGATAGACCAATTTCTTCACACCGAGCCCCCGTTTTACTTACTCAAAAGAGTATTTAGCAAAATATGTTCCAAATTAAACAAAGCGTGGAAGGGTTTCTATGGCTTCCTCTTTTGTCTTTATACCACCAACAAGCTCAAGCTTCTTAATCTGCTTTAGTATCCACTTTATTCTTTTTTTATCTATGTTTGGGTAAAGTTTTAAGATATCGTCTCCGGTTATAACACTTCTCTCTTTTAACTTATGTTCAATCGAATAGTAGAACTGCGTCATCTCCCTCAAAAAAGAGATATAAACCTCTCTGTTTGTAGCTCTTATCTTTCCTTTGGCAAGCGTATCAGCAAGGGCAAAAAATAAAATGTCGATACCATATTCGCCATATTCCAAGAAAAAGTCAATTTTAAGGCTACTGTCTAACTCTCCCATAATCCAGGCTCTATAAATATTGGAGGGTTTTATGTGGTTTAGAATAAAAAATTTTGTAAGCTCTGTAATCTTCTTTCCAAACGGGTAAATCTTGGCATACTTTTCAAAAATCTCTGCACTCTTGAGTTCATGACCAGGAAATTTTGCTTTTCCATCTATAACCACTTTTGTAAATGGCTTTCCTGAGTCGTGAAACAGTGCAGCAAGCTTAAATGCAGGCAGAAGCAACTCTCTTTTTGTTTCAAAATGAACAAGGTATCTTTTGTGGAGCTTTCCCAGGATTTTACCTATTCTTACAATAGCCCATTCGATGTAGTTATAAACGCTTAAAGAGTGGGTTTTTACATCATAGAGATGTTTAGAGCTTTGAAGACAACCGTTTGTTAAAGCCAAATCTTCAAAAAGTGTATCGATTAAGCCAACCTTATCCATGAGAAGGAGATAGGCAAATGTTTCGTTTAATTCAAAAAAAAGTTTTAGCTCACCTGTAATCCTCTCCTTGGACACCGTTTTTAAAAGCGATATTTTTTCATCAAAACTCCTCAATGTTTTAGGTTCGATATCAAACCTAAACTGAGCTCCAAGTCTGAAACCCCTCAAAATTCTCAAAGGGTCATCCAAAATTGATTGCTCCGAGTTAGCCTTGATTATCTTTCTTTCAATGTCTCTGATACCATTCATCGGGTCTATAAATCTATCGTAATCAAGGTCGTAGGCTATAGAGTTAATGGTAAAATCCCTTTTTCTCAAATCTTCCTCAAGTGTGCTCCCCCTCGGTTCAGATATATCTATGGTTTTAAGGTTGCAAAATATCCTGAAGGTTTTAAGCTTTTTCTTGAAGCTTATAGTTTTACATAGAAATTCGCTACTTATCATCTTAGCAAAGAGTTCACTATCTCCAAAAACAACAAAATCGTAGTCGTTGGTCTGTCTGTTCAAGAGACTATCCCTAACAGCTCCTCCCACTAAATATGCTTTAACACCGATTCTTTTGGCTATAGACGATATATGTTCTAAATATGGGTCGTTTTTTATACTATTCACATGGAAATTATACACAAAAAATCTAAAAAGTTAAATGTATTTTAACTGTTTCTCTCTCCCCCGATATTTCTAAGAAGCTCTAAAGGTATAGGAAGAATTGTGGTTGTATTGTTTTTTGAGGATATCTCATTTAATGTTTGCAGGTATCTAAGCTGAATAGCCTGCGGATACTGGGATATAATCTCTGCAGCCTCTTTCAGTTTTTGTGCAGCCTGATATTCTCCCTCAGCCGAGATTATTTTTGCCCTTCTGTCCCTCTCAGCCTCCGCCTGCCTTGCCATAGCCCTCTGCATATCCTGGGGTAAGTCTATCTGTTTCAGTTCAACAAGAGTAACCTTAACACCCCAGCTGTCGGAGTGTTTGTCTAAAATCTCTTGAATCTCTGTGTTGATTTTCTCCCTCTCAGAGAGAAGCTTATCAAGTTCAGCCTGACCACAAATACTCCTCAAAGTCGTCTGAGCGAGCTGTTCAATGGCATAAAAGTAGTTGTTAACCTGAACTACGCTTTTCACAGGGTCAACAACCTTAAAGTAAACAACGGCACTGATTTTGATTGTTACATTATCCTTAGTTATAACATCCTGTGGCTGAATCTCTACTGTGATAAGTCTTAAGCTCACCTTCGTCATACTGTCTATAACGGGCCATAGGAAAAAGATTCCAGGACCTTTGGCTCCTATAACTCTACCAAGCCTAAAAATTACAGCTCTTTCATACTCTTTAACGACCCTTACTGATGTCAACAGTATGGCTATAATGAT
>WFQQ01000134.1 GCA_015486965.1 Desulfurellaceae bacterium | reverse complement strand
GTCAGTTTATCTGACAGGTACGATACTGAGAAAATTCGGTGATAGCTACAATACTGATGATAGAGTTATAAGAAATTACGGCTGGATTGGTCTGAACTTGAGTATTCCCATATTTGATAAAGTTATTTATTCCGATATTGAAAAAGCAAAGTCTGATTATCTAAAGACGCAATTTGAGCTTGAAAATCTAAAACAGCAGTTGAGGTCTGAATCCGACAGTTTGAATGCCTCTTTGAAAATTGTTAAAAGGTCGATTAAGCTTGCGAAAAAAACGGTTCAATACCAAAAAGAGCTGCTCGTTTATGCAAAGAAGGCATTTGAGGTTAAAAGGATGACAGAAGAGGAGTACTTGAGGTATGTGGATGCTTTGGTTAAAGCGGAGGCTGATCTGTATGGACTTGAGGCAAAGAGGTGGGAGATTATCTCAAAGCTTGCCGTAATTTACGGAAATGATTTGGAGGAGTTGGTGAGATGATAAAGAAGATTGTTGGTCTGATTTTGGTGATTTTAATAGCAGTAGGTCTTGTTGCTTTGATAAAAAAGCGAAAAGAGGAGCTTGCCCATTTGCACACGCCCAAAGTGTATCCAGTTGTTGTGAGAACAATGAAACCAAAGCTTGCTAATTTTCATCTAACATTGACAGGTCTTGGTTTAATAAAGAGTTCTGTAGATTTCAATGTTACAACAAAAATATCTGGAAGGGTTTTATACATAAAAAATATCGGTGATAGGGTTAAAAAGGGCGATATCGTGGTTAAACTCGATGACACGCAAACAAGGGCTCTATTGGATAAAGCAAGGTCTGAGTTAAGATCGCTTAAATCGAAATTATCGGCTTTAGAACTAACACTTAAAAACATGCTTTTGACACACAGGAGAACTAAGGAGCTTTTGAGTGTTAAGGGTGCATCCATTGAGCAGTACCAGAAAGAAGAGGATGAGATAGCCTCCTTAAAATCCCAAATCAGGTCAACAAAATCACAGATTACGGCTGTAAAAAGCAACATTAACCATTTGGAAACACTCCTCACTTACTCTGTTATAAAATCACCTATAGATGGGGTTGTTAGCAAAAAGCTTGCTAATGTGGGCGATGTGGCTATGCCTGGAAAGCCACTCTGTTCAATTAGTGCCAAAGGCGGGAAGTACCTGCTTTTGAGACTGCCCGATGACATTAAGCCAAAGGGTGTAATTTTTGAGGGTAAATTCCATAAGGTTGTCTCTTTAAACAGCACGTTCAACGGTTTAAATGAATATAAAGCCGATGTAAAGACAAACCTGAACACTAATACGCGTGTTGAAGTGGGTATCGTCATATTCAAAGGCCAGGCGATAAAACTGCCGTTTGATGCTGTTTTGTCTGATGATGGAAAAGATTATGTTTTTGTTGTAAACGGTAACAAGGCAATTCCAAAACAGATAAAGGTCTTAGCCTCTGGAGAGGAAGGTTTAGCGGTTTTGGATAAAAGCCTTTTGGGCAAGGAGCTTGTCCTTGCAAAGCCTGATATCTTTATAAAACTGCGTGGCGGCGTGCAGATAGTGAAGGAGTAGGGTATGTTTGATTACTTTTACAAAAGACCTTACACACTGTTTAGTATAATAGCTTTGTTTTTCATAATGGGCGTTATAGGTTTGAATGAATTACCCAAAAATTTGTTTCCTGATGCAGAAAGACCTCAAGTTGTAATTGTCACCAAAATACCCGGTGCTACGGCTCAAGTTGCCGCGAGCAGTGTGTCTAAGCCCATTGAGGAAGAGGTTGCCAGATTGAGCTATGTGCGTGATATAAGCTCTGTCAATGTGGCTAACTTTTCCATTGTTAAGGTTGAGTTTGAGTATAAAAAGGGACTTGAAAATGCGGCAGTTGATGTGGCAAATGCTCTGTCTATAGTAAAATCCAAACTGCCACCGGGGGCTAATCCATCCATTTATACCGTTGGCAGTTTTACCCTGCCTGTAGATGTTGTTTCTTTAAGCCCTAAAAACAAATCTATAACTTTGGGCGATATAAGAAAGATAGCAGACAGCTTTATAAAGCCGTATCTTTTAAGTATTAAGGAAATTGGCAATGTTGAGGTTTTTGGTGGCTACAGAAGCGCCATAACGATAAATGTGGATCCATATAAGCTTGCAAAGTACAACATCTCGGCAGACCGCGTTATAAAGGCTCTGTTTTCCCTTGACAGGGATATGCCCATAGGTTTCATGAAAGGCAAAAATAATTTTGTAACCTTAACTTACTACGGTGAGAAGGATGAGATTGAAAAGCTAAAACAGTTGCAGGTGGCGCCCAATGTGCCCCTGATGAGCGTTGCAGATGTTAAGTGGAGCTATGAAAAGCGTTTTAGTGGTTATATGGGAAACGGACATCCAGCCGTTGCTCTTTCAATTCAAAGGGCGCCGGGCGGTAGCGTTTTGGATGTTTCCAACGCTGCAAGGAAAGCGGTTAAGTATTTAGAAAAGGAGTATCCAAATATAAAGTTTGAGATATCAGACACGCAGAGAAACCTGATTTTGACCTCTAACACCAATATGCTTGAAGCCCTGCGTGATGCGATTATCTACACCTTACTTGTTCTTTTGCTATTTTTGGGCAATTTTAAAGCAATCATTGCCGCCGGACTTTCCATACCTATGGTTTTCTTTACAACA
Organism: Desulfurellaceae bacterium; assembly: GCA_015486965.1. GTDB lineage: Bacteria > Campylobacterota_A > Desulfurellia > Desulfurellales > Hippeaceae > Hippea. The sequence goes on along the minus strand of WFQQ01000134.1, from coordinate 6,573 downwards.
ATAGCTATTATTTGGCTTACAGGCGGAGAGCTAAACATCGTTGTTTATACAGCGATAATCCTCTCTTTGGGTATGCTCACAGACGATGCTGTTGTGGTTTTAGAGAACATTGAGCGGCACTTGAGTGAGCTAAAGGAAGACCTGCACACGGCGATATACAACGGAACAAAGGAGGTTTTGGGACCTGTATTTGCAGGCACACTGTCAACAATCGTTATCCTGTTTCCCTTGATGTTTGTTGGTGACTATCCCCAGAGGATCTTTCAGCCACTTATCTCAACATTGATAATCTCTCTGATTGTCTCGTATTTTCTCTCCATCACATTTGTGCCCAAGCTGTCGGTTTATCTGTATCGTAAGGGAACGGAGAAAACAAAGTTAGAGAAGCTGTTTGAGAAGTTCTATTTCAACACCATTGGAAGGCTTGTGGGTGTTTATGTGGGTATTTTGCGTTTCTCAAACAGCGGAAGACACGCATTGCGCAAAGCCTTTTTAATCTTGGGTGTTATAGTTGTTTTTGTTTTAAGTATTAAAAACATAATGCCCGTGCTTGGAAGGGATATCATGCCACCTATGGATACGGGTATAGTCATAGCCAAGGTAAAATTCAGTGCAAACAGTACCGTTGACGCTTCAGAGCATAAGCTTCAAAAATTCTTAAAATGGTTACATAAACAACCTTATGTTGAGATGAGCTCTGCTGCCTTTGGTTCTGAGGCAGGTGTTCTGTCTTTGGGAAATGGAAATCTGCCAAGTGAGGCAACGATAACAATTAACTGTGTTGATAGATTTCATAGAAAACTGACTATCTGGCAAATAGAGACAATTTTTAGAAATAGACTCAATCAGCTTGAAGGCATCAAGAGTGTAGATGTTTATGATTTCGGTGCAACGCCACTTTCAACGATTAAAGCTCCCTTAGATGTAAGGGTTAGAAGTGCCACATATTACGGTTTGCCCAAAGAGGCATCCTACATTGCAAAAAACATGGAGAAAATAAAGGGTTTAACGAGCGTTGACACAAGTTGGGACTCTAACTATCAAGAAATATCACTTAAGATTGATACAAATAAAGCTCTAAGCTATGGTTTGACACCTGCGCAAATTATAGACCAGATCCCCGTAAACGGCAGGATTGCTTCCATCAACGGCGATTTTGCATCCATGAACACCCAATTTGTCAGGGTCTATCTTAAGGGCAAGTTCAATGAAAACTTGAATTCCATCAGGCTTTTACCCATAAAAACACCGTTTGGCTACTACATTCCACTTGAAGCTGTAGCCACATTCCAGAAGCACTTCACACCAGCAAAAATTGAAAGGGATCAACTGCTCTATAGCATCGATGTCAACGGCTATAGGAATAAAAAGCCCATAACCATGATTACGGCTGATAGTAATAGAATCTTAAAGCATTTGAATACGAAGGGGTTTTTGATTGAGCAAGCAGGTAGTATTGTCCAGTTGAACGATAGCTTCAAACGAATGCTAAAGGCAATCCTAATCGGTGTTATACTGCTTACGACCACACTGATAGCTGTTTATCGCTCTGTCAGAATGGGTCTTGTTATGATTGTTGTTTTGCCGCTCTCCATGATCGGCGCATCGTGGGCTATGCTTGTATTCCATAAGCCCTCGTGTATGCCGAGCATGATGGGCATCTTGCTGTTGTTTGGAATAATAATCAAAAACTCCGTTCTGTTGATGGATTTCTACCAGCACTATCGCAGGAAGGAGTCGGCGTTTGAGAGTGCCCTTGAAAGTGTGAGAATTAGGTTTAGGCCTGTTATGATGACGGCTTTTGGAACTATAGCCGGTATGATTCCTATTGCTTTAGAGCGTGCCGTAGGTTTAGAGAGGCTCTCGCCGCTTGCCGATGTGGCTGTGGGTGGTTTGCTTATTGGAACAATTTTGACGCTTGTTTATGTACCCATGTTTGCTTATATGTTTGATAGCAAGAAGGATAAAGAAAGTGTTAATTAAAAGGGTAAAGGTGGCATTTCTGCCACCCCCTTAAATTTTAATCCCAATTCTCGTAGATTTTTCCCCTGTATTTTGGATACTGTTCGTACGGTAGCTTACCTTTGGAGAACAGTATTTGATAAACCTCACCGTCGCCGTATTTAAATGAAACGCTTGCACCGTTTAGATACAGATACCACATGCGCGCAATCTCTTCACCATACATTTCAACGACTTTGTTTCTGTTTTTGTTGAACCTCTCGATCCAGTTGTCAAGCGTTTTTGCATAGTGAGGTCTTAAGTTTTCCACATCTATAACATAAAAGTCCACACGCCTCATGTGTCTTATCAACTCTTCCAAAGAAGGCAAATAACCTCCGGGGAAGATGTACTTTGTTGTGAATGCGTCTGTCTCCATCGGTTTGTTGTGCCCTATGGTGTGAAGTAATCCTAAAGCATTATCCTCAAGCAATTTATCAAGTTTTTTAAAAAATACACCTGCATAGTTTTTACCGACATGCTCATATGCTCCGATGGAGACGAACTTGTTGAACTTTCCTTCTAAGTTTCTATAGTCCTCACACAGCACTTTAATCTTCTTCTCAAGTCCAAGCTCTTTTATCTTTTCGTTTGCATAATCAGCCTGGTTTTTTGATATTGTGCAACCCACACCCTCTATATCAAACCTCTGGGCTGCATATATCAAAAAACCACCCCAGCCACAGCCGATGTCAACAACCCTATCGCCATCTTTTAAGCCGATTTTTCTTGATATCAGTTCATATTTGTTGTTCTGTGCCTGTTCTAATGTGTCTGTCTCCCAGTTTTTAAAATAAGCACACGAGTAGGTAAGCGACTCATCCAAAAACAGTTTGTAAAATTCATTATCCAGTCCATAATGGTGTTCAATGTTTTTTCTTGCCTGTTTCCGTGTGTTCAGTGTTTTCAGTCGCTCTAAAACCAATTCAGCAATGACCTTTGGTGAAGGTTTAAGTTTTTTTACAGCTGGCAAGGTTTGAATCCTTAAAACTTCCTGCAAATCTCCCTCGATATCCAGGTTTCCCTTCATGTAGTTTTCACCAAAACCAATGCTCAAATGCTCCATGAGCTCTTTTATAACCTGAGGGGTTTTGATGTAGATTTTTGCAACGGGTGGTTTTCCGCCTGAAAATACCTTGGAAGTTCCATCCCAGTAGATAATCTCTGTTGGCACTTCATCTTTGGATAACTCAAGAACATTCTCTATGGTTTTTTTGAAATCTTCTACCACATCTTTAGGCATAATTTACCCCCTTTCTTTTTAGAATAGATTAATACTGTTTCCCCATTAATCAAGTTTTTCTGGTAAAAGTTCTGTTGTTGACACATGTGAGTTATAGCGTGTATAGTTAAACCATGAGTGAAAAACTGACAGAGCTTGCATATCTGATTATGAAATATGGCATAAACTCAGAAAGTCTTGATGAGATAGCCCTCTACTTCGGTACAGATGCAGCAAGTGTTGTAGCCCTTAAGGATTTTGATATAACATTTGCAGAGGTTTCAAACTACTTTAAGTCTCACTCGATAGATCTGCTTAAGATTTATAAAGAGGCAAGGTATAAAAATGTGTATTTTGAAAAGGCTTTGAGGGTGGGAAGTTGTATTGTTGATGATTATCAAAACGATAAGCTGGCAAACCCCCTCTGGAGGGAGAAAGGCTTGCAGTCTGTTCTTATATTTAAGCTGGACACAGAGTTCAACTCTGTTTTAGCTCTTGAATCTTTTTCTAAAAAAAGGGCATTCTCTGAAAGACAGTTAAAGGAGCTTGAGTTTTTATCGCCATTTATCTCTACAGTTTTAGAAAATAGTATATACAAGGAGTTTCTTGAAAAAGACATCGCCAATTTAGATATAACCCTACCAGATAGCTTTGATAGAGAGTCCTTAAGGGAGTGGCTCAGAGTAAATCTGCTTAAGGTGATGGAAATTACAAAGGCGAAAGCGGTGAGTTTAATTTATCCTGAAAACAATATTTACTCGTTCGTATCATATTCAGAGCAGCTCAACTTTGTTAAGTTTAAAAGGGATTCTGCTGTAGGTGGGCTATTGACATACTCCATGTTTGAGAAAGGCCTAAAGGCTCCCGCAGTGTTTGTTTATGGATTGTCAGAGAGAGTGCCAGAGTGCTTGAAAAATATATATGGTAAGCTTGGTATAAAGAATGTTCTTATTTTTCCCATTTTTGAAGGTGAAAAGGTTGTCGCTACGGTGGGCTATGGATACCACACAGATATGTTCTTCTCCCTCTACGATGTCAACATTGTAAGACTTATTGCAAGAAGACTGATACAAACCGTTAAAATGGTTCTGACCGTGAGTAGGTTAAGGAAAATACTTACAGAAAGTGAAGAGGAGATTATCAACAGTTTTGTTTTAACCATAGAGATGAGAGATGTTTATACAAAGGGACATTCTCAAAGAGTTGCTTTTTACGCAAGGAGAATTGCTTCTGCTTTAGGACTCAAAAAGGATTTCATCGATAAGGTATATACAGCAGGTCTCCTGCACGATATAGGAAAGATTGGCGTTCCAGACTCTGTTCTTATGAAGCCTTCAAAGTTGTCGGAAATTGAGTACTCGATGATTAAATACCACCCAGTTCTTTCTTATGAAATCGTAAGGCAACTCAAGAGTTTGAGTGATTTGAAGTCTATAGCGAAAATGGTGAGACATCACCACGAAAAGTGCAATGGTAAGGGATACCCAGATGGATTGCCGTGCGAAAAGATTATAAAGGGAGCAAAAATTCTCTCCATAGCAGATGTATTTGATGCATTAACGACCTCAAGACCTTACAGAAAGGCTTTCTCACCGAATAAAGCCATTGAAATAATGCTTGATGATGTAGGCCATTTTGACAGGAAACTCTTGATTAATTCGATAAAAATATTGAAAGATAGTTTCAGACTTGCCATTGGGTTGGGTGATGAGTCTTTTATTCCCAGAGCTTTTGATGAGTTCAGAAAGAGGTTTGCGAGTATTGACCCGCTTACGGGTCTTCTTTTAAGGAGCGTGTTTTTAAAAAGGGTTGATGAGCTTCTCTCTGAGGAGAGAGATTTTTATATATTCATGATAGATGTGAAGAACATGGATTTTATAAATATTCAGTGTGGGAACGAGATTGGGGATTTGATTTTAATGAGAAGTGCGAGATTATTAAAGGAACTTTCAAGTTTAGGCTGCGAATATTTTGCGAGGTATGGCGGGGACTCTTTTGTTTTTGTTGTTGAGGCTAATTTATACGCTAAAAACAGAAAAGATATAGATGAGTTCTTATTGAGTTTACCCGCAAAGGTACTGAGTCAAATTAGCTGTCCTGATGCCTTCACTTTCACTGTTGCCCAGGTACACTCTAAAGAGGGAGCCAGTGCTCAAGAGTTGGTTTTCCTCTTGAGGACAAGGAAAAATTTAATGTCGAAAACAGGTAAAAATAGTGAGGCTTGACCTTTTTCTTTTTAAAAAGGGGTTGGCAGAAAGCAGGAGCAGAGCACGGGAGTTGATAGAAAGGGGGTTTGTAAAGGTTGAGGGTAGGGTAGTTCTCAAGCCTTCGTATGATGTAGTCAATGAAAAGGTTGAGATTTTAGAGAAACTCAAGTATGTGAGCAGGGCGGGTGAGAAACTTGAGGCTGCATTGGATAGGTTTGGCGTTGATGTTAGTGGTAAATTGTGTCTTGATGTGGGTTCATCAACGGGAGGTTTTACCCAATGTTTACTTGAGAGGGGAGCGAAAACTATCTATGCTTTGGATGTGGGTCGAAACCAGATGCATCCTTCCCTTAGAAATAACAAGAAAGTTAAGCTTTTTGAAGAGACCGATATTAGAGAATTCCGTGCAGATGTTCTGTTTGATTTTGCTGCTGTAGATGTTAGTTTTATTTCATTAAAGCTTGTGCTTCCCAAAGTTTATAAGCTTTTAAAAATGAATGGTAATCTCATAGCACTTTTTAAACCGCAGTTTGAGGTGGGAAGGGGCAACACTAATAAGGGCATTGTCAAAGACAAAAGGCTTGCCTTGAGAGCAATGGATGGGCTAATTGAATTTGCTCGCTCTTTGGGCTTTCTTTTTGTGGACTCTTTGGAGTCTCCAATTAAGGGCAAAAAGGGAAATCTTGAGCATTTGATATACTTTGTAAAGCAGTGAGCAACTTATTAACAATTCTTGAAACATTCAAGAACAACCCAGCAGTTTTATATGTGGCTGTATTCTTGGTTTCTTTTCTCGAATCTTTTGCCTTCGTAGGTGAGTTTGTTCCAGGAGCTTTTTTTATTGTTGGGAGCGGCTATATTGCATCAAAGGGCATTATAAACATCTATCTTACAATAACTTTAGCCGTGCTCGGTGCCATTTTAGCAGATGTTGTAAGCTATGTTTTGGCTTTGAAGCTCTACGAAGATATAAAAGATATACCGTTTTTTAGGAAATATGATAAAGTTATAAAAAAGGGTGTTGATTTTTTCAAAAAGCATGGTGGCAAGAGCGTGTTTTTGGGCAGATTTGTTGGTGCTTTAAGACCTATCGTTCCTTTTGTGGCAGGTATGTTTGATATGGATAGGGGTGCATTTTTATTC
>WFQQ01000133.1 GCA_015486965.1 Desulfurellaceae bacterium | reverse complement strand
GTTTTCACACCATATCGCATTAATATCTCTTCAACTTTTCTATTGTTTTTCAAATCTCCTATTTTAACCATAGGCTGCAACCACCTAACAAAATTCCTACCCCTCTAAAACCTCGCCTTTTAACCACCCCATAGGATAACCACCAGCAAGCCACAGAGTGCTCTGATGAAAACCATCTTTATACTTGCCCGTATTTCCAATTTTTATTCTTATTTGTCTGCAACCTTCTATAGTTTTAGAGACAGCACCTCCGTGTTTTCCCAGTTTGACATAAAACATTTTCTCTTTTATCTTACTTAATTTGAAATTTTTTAGTTTATCTAGATATGCAGTGTATTGACTTTTTTCACCACCTGCTTTAGCATTAGTGTTTAATGCAAAGTATTCATCCTCCCATAAATAAACCCTATTTACATATACCTGTTTCATCCAAGTTGACAGTGTTTTCTCTGTAAAATCATCTAACATTTTAAGATGAAAATTCTTTAACATTTTATTTAATTTTTCCAGAAATTCGGTATAAATTAAAATCTCTCCTTCAAATTCACTCTTTGCATCAACACATTCCAAAATATCTGGAATATCCTTTATGTCTCTTATTCCATTCTTTGGCCTTCTTATGGAAAACACTTTATAAATTTTTTGCTTAATATCACCAATAGGTAAAAAATCTGACACCTTAACGAACTTCATTATATCTCTTTGCGCAAAATTTCCCTGCTCGTCAACAGCCAAAAAATCATCAAGTTCAGAGCAATCTTTTCTTAACCTACTCAGCAAGGTTTTTCTGTCAACCTTCTTTTTGCTATCCTCATCCCTAAATCTCAACTCCAATCTTCTCATAAAAAAATCTATAACTGCGCTCCTGAGAGCCCCCTTAAATGTCGAGCCGGGAATATAAACCTTATCATCTAAAGAATTCCGAATAAACTTAGATATACCTGCCCTAAAGGCACTTCTTTCATTGGAAATATAATCTAAAGCAAGCTCATCGACATCATCGCAATATCTATACTCACTGGCATAACGCCTTATAAACTCAATCAACGCCTTATTTGTGCTCGTTGGATTGGACGACAGCCTTGTGAATTCATCCAGTTTTCCAGCTCTCTCTACATTTTCTAAAAGTTTTACCTCATCAATAACGCAGAGCTTTCTCTGATTTCTATCTAAAACATATTCAATAGGATAATACTCATCACCTGTTCCTATATGAAAAGGCGTTATGCTCTTGAGTTTAATTTTAAATCTTTTAAATTCTAACATCTACTCCTCCACATCCACAAACAAGGGTAGTATATAAGCAGAATGATAATGTCCAGGGTAAGAAGAAGCTCTCAAGGCTTTTCCATATACATCCTTTTTATTTTTAAACTTGAAAACAGAGCCACTCTTAAACAGTATAACAGGGTTTTTAAACGGATTTTTTAGAACGGGTGCTCTGCCGTGCTTACCAAATTTAGTAAAAGTTCTTCCATAGAGAACCTCGCAATCTTCATCAGGAACTCCACTTGAAAGACTAATAAAACTCCTTGAACTTTTTCTGGTTAAAATTTCTGGTTCCTCTTTAATATCAACCAATTTAAACCTGCCCTTCCCTGTTGACTTATCTCTCCCAAAACCAAACACTCCTATGCTTATAAAAACTCTTTTTACGGTTGCAACATCAATCCTATTTTCATCATATTTTGCATAAACATCAACAGGTTCATCATAGAATGTCTCAACCGTAGAATACAAACCTTCGTGAACGGTATTAGTAATCCTATTAACGCTATTCCTTATAAAATGAACAGTTTTAGTTGAGGGCTCGTGTATGTGATTGTAAAGTGCAAAAAGCTCTAAATCACCTTTCATGTCATCCAGAAAATCTAAATCTACAAACCTTACCTTTTTTAGATTTTTAGCTTCAGAATAGTAATCAGCACTTTTATCGCTCTTTAGGAAAAACTCTTTCATCTCATCAAGACTTTTGGGTTTTAAAAATGGCATGGGAAGCGTATCCTTTATAAAACCGTCAGAAAAAACAATAAAGGGCTTTGTTTCAAAATTGGTGAGTAGCTCTTTAAGCCTATCCTCCCCAAAAATATCTCTATACTCCCAGCAAAAATGGCCAAATATTGTATCACTTAAAAGGAGAGAACCTAAAGGACTTTTGAATTTTATAGTAAGCTTTAACGATTTCATTTTACTATCCTTCACGGACAAATCTATCTAAAACTTCCTTAACATTTATTTCATTCCACTTATTCTCATCATCACCGATTTTAACATCTTTAAACTCAATCTTTCCATAACCCCTTGAACCAGAACCACCCAAGGCATCGAGTTCAAGCAATTTCATTCCAGCCAGCAATAGGTCTAAATTCTCTTCGTCATTTTTTCCACCGTCTCCCATATCATAAATCTTATAAGTAATCTCAAATTTAAACTCTGCACCCGCTGGAACTCTTTCCATTCTACGGGGCCCACCTCCCCCAACAGTTCCTTTTCTTCTATCAATTGAAACTTCTGTTTTCTCTTCTGTTAACGCATTCCTATCTATCATTTCCAATGCTTTATTTCTTTCTAAAAAACAATCAGAGAAGCTAACCCTAGTTGGTCCTCCCTCATATCTTTTCATCATCTTAGTATCGCCATTCCCAAAAATTCGCACCAGTGGATCATGTGATTCTTCAGATGACCACGGTTTTCCATCGGAATTAACCCTATTAGTTGCCCATTCTAACAAGGTTCTTATCTTACCCTTAAGAGATGACCCAGGAATATAAGGCCAGCCTGTCAGCGGATCTTTGACAACAGGTGTATCTATTCCACCTATGTGTATTTCATCACTTCCAGCACCTATATGTAAACCAGTTTTTAAAATAATTTTACCCTCTATTTTTTTAATACCAATCAGTTTCATGGAATCCTCCTTTTAAATTAGTTATCTTTCTTAACATAGGCTGCTGAATAAGCTACAACAGCTTCAAAAAAATCGCAAAATACTTTAAAATCTTCCCAATCGCTTATGGAGTCAATGTTCTCCTCAATAAATCTTCTAAAATCCGAAGTTATCTTTTCTCTTACATAAGCATAAGTAACTTTTGCCTTTAGCATCTTTATATAAGGTAATCTCTTTCTAAACTCTCTCTCGATTATTATTTCATATTCTTCTCTGCTACTATCTTGTGAAGAACTGATACTCTCTATAATTACCTTGTTCCTTAAAACTTCATCATAAAACTTCCTGATTTGAGATTTCGAATTAGACAAATTTTTAATCTTTTCTTTACCTCTTCTATCTTTACCTAAACTCTTTTTTTCCGGCTGACCGAACTTTCTGGCAATTTCTTCGGCTACACTTGAAAACAATTCCTCATTAACGATCCCTTTAGACTTGTCTTTAAAATATTTAACCATCACTTCCTCCTACTTCTATAAACATAATTACTTAAAGGTATTACGAATTTGTCCCTATATTTTTCAATGCTACTTACCAAAACTCTTAAAGCTTCTTCTTTAAGTTCTTTATGTACATTCCTATAAACTTGATAAATCAAAAGAGGCTTCCACAAAAGGTCCCTATAGGTTTTATTCTTTTCATCTGAGCCTACAAAACCGGACATTTCAGCAAACTTAAATAGAGAGTACTTAAGCCCCCTTGATACTTTACTATCATCCTGTTCAAGAATTCCCTTGATATCTTTATCCTCCATCATATCTTCGAATTCATGCCACTTCACAACCTTACCAAATATGCCTATGCTATTTTTTCCTTCGATCTTCTTAGCATCGCCTAAAATAGATTCAACGCTTTCTGCCATCTGATAGACGGGAATCTTAGGTTTTAAAAAAGATATTCCGCAACTTAAATGAAAATCACCGTTTTTTGTATAATCTTTAAGATGACCATTAATCTCTCTTGCCAAATCTATTATCTGACTAAAAGGTCCTATCAAAAACAGATCATCACCGCCACTGAACACCGTATAAACCGAGCTGTATTTTTCTTCTGTTCTCAGTTTATTTTGCAACCAACCTGTAAAGAAAAAGTCAAGCATTCTTGACAAAGAAACCCTTTTCGATATTCCTCCGCTGTTGCCCGATTTGCCATCAACATCACCCTTTATACCCTCAATAAAAATCCTACCAAGATTGTCCACATCAGCTTTTAATATACCCAAAAAAGCCTCGCCTACATATTGTCCCTCCTTATTAAGCTCTTTTGCATCCTCCGCAATCATGGCAAATGTCTTAGGATCGCCAACATCTGAGATTTCATTTCTATCTATGTCATCATATCTACCTATCTCCGCCTCTTCTTCAGTGTAAACAGGCACATAGCCTGAGATTTTGCCTTTTGGAACACCCTTAAAATCGACATCCATTTTTAAATCATAGACGAGCAAGGCTTTTTTAATAAATGAAATCAATTTTTTATCTTCATTTACATCAGGTAAAAATTCCAACTTATACCCATTTAATATATTCTGTCCATTATCTTGAGTAATTTTTAGAAACCTTTTTCTGACCAAATTTGTCCCTATTTCTCTAAAACTCCTGCAATGTTCACATATAGGAACCTCTTTATCTTCTACTGCCACATGTTTACCACAAATCTTACAAATACCCTTTTCTGATTTTGAAACCTCATTAAGATACTCGTCAAAAACAAACTTTTCTATTTTTGGCTGTAACTTTTTCCTTTCAAGTTCCATTGCAAGCATTTCCATTTTTTTAGCAAAAGCATCGCTTCTTGAGTCAAAATCACTATCAGAAAGGGAAATGCTCGAAATATAAAATCTTGTTTCACCAAATGTTAATTCTCTAAAACTCTCATTTATTTCATCTTCCACCCGATACAGAACCTTCCGTGATTCAGGTGTATTAGGCAGAAGCAATGTAAACTTACCACCAGCATTCATGACTATAGCAGCCTTTGTAAGATTCAGTCTCTTACAAATATCATAAGCTGCAAGATCGGTTGATAAAGATACAAAAAAAGACCTCGCCCTAAGTATTTTGGCAGCAAATTTATTTGACTCACCCATTTTGGAAAAAATAAAATTTTGAATCCCTGAAAAATCGCCCTGAACAAGCAAAAATTGATTATCCTTTATAGACTCAATTTTTCCCTCTTCAAGTGTTCCACCAGCTTTGTGAAATCCATAAAGAGCCTGTGCTATAGCAGCAGTTGTTTTCATATGGTCAAAAAGTGAAATCCTTGGATATGAAAAATACGAAGAAGAGGGAACAGACCATGTGTAAACCTCAAGTAAATACTCAAGAGCATCCCAGAAAGCATCAAACGGTACATTCTTATGAACCTTTTTTAAATCATTAAAAAATCCGTCATAAATCTTTTTATACGCCTCTTTATCGACCTCTTTTCTTTCCTCTACGGGTATAACATCAAAATCCAGCCTTTTTATGGGGTAAAAAAATGTTTTGGGTCTTTTGTTTTCATCGCTTTTTTTGTCATCTAACCAAACTTGAGAAAAGATGGTTTCAAGTCTATCTTCCCTATAATGTCCTTCATCCTCGCTTTTTTCCCTCTCAAAACCGCTCGATAACCTATCAGCTTTTCTAATTATTGATGCTAAAGCCCCAATTTCTCCCCTCAAATGGTGTTTTGCAGCAATATTTATAAGATTCTTATCATCACTATCAGATTCAATGCCAAAATTTTTTACAAACTCATCGAGGAAATCTGCCGTATGTGCAGCATGAACATAGCTCAGCTTCCCGTTTTTATCCGTTGGACAATAAGATTCGTTATAATCATTTTTAACTTTGTATCCAGCCCTCTGTTTCACTTTTCCAATATCATGCAAAAGTCCCGCAACGCTAATTAGTTGGAAATCATTAAGTTTCATATTAACCCCCAGCCTGATTGCTTATTTTTATTTCAATCAATACTAAACATGTAATCATAGATTTGTCAAATAAAAAAATCATTTATTATAGAATTTTTCCAATCGCCGAGTCTTTGAATCCTCTTAAAGCCTTTATCATCCAATGGATAAACATATATCTTATCTCCATCAGACTTTACTTTTCGCTCAACAAGCTTCATAAACCTTTTATACTCCTTTTCTTTTACTTCAACCTCAAACACCGAAAGCTGTGTTCTTATACCGTATTCAAAAAGTAACCTTGAAAGCCTCATGCGGTTTTTATTGTTTTTTATATCGTAAATCACTACATACCTTTCCACTTTGCTCATAAAACCTTGCTTTCATTCAGTCCTTCAACTTTGCCTAATTTTGTAATCAACCCAGACGCTGCGGCACTTATTGGAAAAAAGTAAACCTTATCACTCGTGGGGTCGATTAACTCGATAATCTTATCTATCATTTCGTCAAGCTCCTTACCTTCAAGCTCCACCTCGAAACAAGAGAGTTGCACATTTAGCCCTTTGTTTTTCAAAAACCTAAAAACTCTATGCCACCTTTTAGAATCCCTAATGTCGTAGGTAATTAAATATTTCATATTAAAACTTCCTTTATTTTTCTTAAAAACTCCACGCTGTAGTCCAGAAAAGAGCCATCTTTGTGAATAATTCTCTCGGTGAAAATCTTAATGTAAGCTTTAAGAGCCTTATGTTTCAAAAAACATCCGTTTTCTTTGATATCAAAATCCATTGGATGGAAAAATCCGTCCTGTAAGAGTTGAAAAACAAACAAAGTCAGCCACGGCCTAGAAACCTCAATTACATCTGAACAAAAAGATGCGTGTCTCCCTCTTTTTGCATGAAAGAAACCAAGATATGGGTCAAATCCATTTGCAAGTGATATGGGAAACAAAATTGAATAATAGATGCTATAAGTAAGAGACAAAAGTGCGTTTACAGGGTCTTTCGGCGGGTGGTACTCTCTTATGTTGAACTCAAATTCATCTGGTAGCATTGTATCCCTAAAATGTTCAAACATTGCTTTATTTAAATTTCCATCCACACCCAAAGCTTCTTGAAGATTTGAAAATCTAACATTACCCTCCAAAGCTTTGATGAACAGGCTTTTATTGTAATTTGATTGATTAAAACCCATTATATAGCCAATTCCCTTAGCTTTTGTCTTCAATAACATCTTTACTAACTCAAGTTTCTTTTTTTCATCTTTTAAAACTACGTACTGAGCAAGTCTAATCCTGTAATCACTTGTAATAAGTTCAGGCGTTATAATGCTAACGGTCTTACCAAATTGATTTAACAAAAAGATAAACTTACCCTTGGTATTGATAAATCTCACGGCGGGTGTAGAAATCTGAACACCACCAAAAATAAACACGTGCTCTATTGCACCAATCGGAATTTTATGTGTATCAGCCCCATTTTGGACTACTATGTTGTTATCCTTTCTTGTTATAACGCAACCAGGTGTAGCCACAAATAATAATCCCTTCATAACAACCTCCATCTATACTAAACGAAAAAAGTGAATGAAATTGGACAAAAGTAACTATATTTTTGACCTTCAGTAGAAAAAAATTATTGTATAGGTTTTCTGAGTCTATTTTTTACTTGACTTTATGCTGTAATTGGTGTAGTTAAAGTAATAGGCAAAATCAGGCAGGTTATTTGCATTGTTAAAAAGCCTGTCAAAAAATGCTCTTTTACAATTAAATGATGTCTTTTTCTCATACAGTGGGAAATGTTGTTTTTTTAGGGTTTTACAAAAACTTGACATTAAAGTTATAAACTTTTATCCTTGTTCACAAGGGCTTTTTGAAAGTCCTGTTGAATTAATCCCGCTAACGAAGGGAATTACGACCCTCAAATAACCCATTAAGTTTTTTGTTTTTTGGGTAATTGTTGAATTAATCCCGCTAACGAAGGGAATTACGACGATTGAAATGCACCTTTTACCATAGCCAAAGTATAACCTGTTGAATTAATCCCGCTAACGAAGGGAATTACGACTCCTTTTGGATTTTCTCAGGCTTTATTTCGATTATCGTTGAATTAATCCCGCTAACGAAGGGAATTACGACGTTGCATCTTTACGGTTGTAAAGATGCAACCGTAAAAATCAAGGTTGAATTAATCCCGCTAACGAAGGGAATTACGACGATGCCATATTTCTCTATTTTATCCCTTATTTTTTCTCCAGCTGTTGAATTAATCCCGCTAACGAAGGGAATTACGACTGT
>WFQQ01000132.1 GCA_015486965.1 Desulfurellaceae bacterium | reverse complement strand
GCATAAAGTGTATAAGTTTTCATGCTTGAGGAGGATGTAATGAAGCTGATTTGCCCGGTTTGCGAGAAAGAAGTTGAACTGTTGCAAATTTTGCAACAGTTGAGTTTCTGTTCAATTCTCCGGACTTAAAGATATTCCTTATATGCCTTGAAATGACAGACTTGTCTTTATCAAATAACATAGCGATTTGGTTTAGCGTCAGCCATATTGTTTCCTCTTTTAACTGAACTTCTATTCTTTTGTCTTTGTCCTCAAAAATAACCAGTTGGTTTTCAGGCTTCATTTTTTTCACCCTTTGTTTTTGTTATTGTGAATCTGCGGCAGAAAAAACAAAGATGAGATATATCAAGCCTCCATTTCTTCACTCTCTCTTTTCTCTACTCTTTTAAACAGTTTTTCCACCGCCTCTCTCTTGGCATCCGGTATTAAATGGGCATATCTTTCCGTCATTGCAAGGCTTTTATGACCCATTAGCTCCTTTATGGTGTAAATAGGCGTTCCCTGAATGGCAAGCCACGAGGCGAATGTATGCCTTAGGGTATGAAAGACAACCTTATCTCGGGGATCTGTGATTCCCTCGTTCAGACCGAGCTTGTCGACCACGGTCTTAAATGTCTCAGGAATCTGCTTATAAGGTTTACCATTTCTATGAAACACAAGTTCTTTTGGCTTTTTCGGCTTTTCTCTTTTCCTCTTATTTATCAGCAAGTCCTTTAATTCACGAGTTAAGTAGGCCACCCTGCTTGTGTTGTTTTTGGGATCCTTGATCGTTATTACACCGGTTTTAAAGTTTATATCCTGCCAAGTAAGATTTGCTATTTCACCAAAGCGCATGCCGGTGTAAAGGCTTAAAAAAGCCATTTCGTAAACCTGTATTGAGCGTTTCTTGAGTTCACTAAGCAGTTTTTCCGCTTCATCTCTTGTAAGAAACCTCACCCGCCTGTTGTCCTTTTTGGGCTTTTTAACTTTTACAGCAGGGTTGACACCTCTATGTAAACCCCACTCTATTGCCTTATTGAACACCTGCCGTATAACCGCTATAGCATACTCTACCGTTCTGGGGGCTCTTCCATTTTCCATCATCTCTTTTTTTACCTTCTCTACATCAAGAGACGATATATTGCTCAAAGTCTTACTGCCTATGACAGGCAGTATCCAAAGCCTTAGGAGACTCTCTTCCCTGTTGTAAGATTTTTTATCTTTCGCATATGGTAGATATTTTTCTTTTACAAACTGCTCAAACGTTATCCTTGACTGTCTGCGGTCGTAGTACTCGCCTGACACGAGTTCCGCTTTAAGCTTTGCCTCGATTTCTTTTGCACCCTGAAGGTTGCTGCCTGTTACGGTCTGTCTGATTCTTTTACCATGAAAGCTTACCGAAACCCTGAATGTTTTATTTTGCTTGACAACATAACCACATTTAGGGCATGATTTTCTTTTGACGGAGTACTCCGTCTTGCAGTTAGGGCAAACGATGTAAATAGCCATTTTACGCCCCTTTTTCTAACGTCCGAGTGTCATTTGTCGGACACATTTCGGACAAATTTTTCTAAAAGATAGCACAAAATTGCAAGAAAATAAATAAGTAAATAAAGAAAATAAATGTTAGAAAATTACCGCTATAATAGGCATTATTCAAAAAAGTACTAACAGAATAAGAATGCATAAAAAGGCGTTACTACCGACTTAAAATCCCTTGGTGCCATGCACCGTGCGGGTTCGATTCCCGCTCCCGGCACCACTCGAAACCTTCAGTAAACTTCCCTTATTAGAGAAAATATCATCAAATCAAATTCTGTATTGAAATATAAATAGGATGTGATAATATTTGAAAGTGATGGCAAACAATGCAGGCATGACAGAAAGCGAAAAAGCTTTCAAAAAATGGTTGGATGACAGGAATTATCCATACATGTACATAGAACAATCCAAAGAGACGTTTTCTGCTTTTTTTAGGGGTATTTCCAAAAGACCCGACTTTCTACTCATAGTTAGAAACTTTGGAATTATAGCTGTCGATGTAAAGGAAAGGAAAAAAAATTTTATTGTGGATGAAAAAGACGAAATAGAAAAATACGTAGAGTTCGAAAGGATAACACGTATCCCTGTTTGGTTTGTATTCTGTAGAGAAAAAGATTACGAAAATTGGTACTGGATACCTTTATCCAAAGTCCTAAATATTGATAAAAAACGTAGTAAAATTGGTTATTTCAGACCAATAAGAGAATCTGATTGTATAATCATACAAAAAGCTAAAGGTGACGGAATTTCAAGATTAATCGAGTAGTCAAATCGATCTTTTAAAACTCCATAAGCTCGGATGGATGCCCTTGTGGGTGTTAGTGTTAGTGGTAGTGTTGGTGTTAGTGATGGTGATGGTGATAGGGAGAGTGTTATATAGTGGTTAAGATGTGTGATTTTTTTAGTTTTTGTTGTTGTGTAGGGAATATACCTGTGTTTGATATTTCAAAGGGGATTTGTAAACAAGTGAACTTAAAGAAATGCACCATAGAGAGTGGATTATTAATGCGGTTGATATGTAATTGTCTAACCTCTGCTTTGCAAATGGATTTTGAAGCCATTGTTAAGGGAACGTCGAACAAGTTATATAGAAAAAATGTTGACATGACAAGGACGAAAATGGTAAGAGTCCACAAGGGTATCCCATCCGGATGGGACGGAGACAATGAGTATCCTGAAGTCTACAAAGCGGTACTGTCCACAAGGGTATCCCATCCGGATGGGACGGAGACAAAAGCCTTTACCCTCGATATAAGTGAGCCCTCTCAGTCCACAAGGGTATCCCATCCGGATGGGACGGAGACAAACTCCTTCAATGCAGTAACTGCCTGAGTAAAATTGTCCACAAGGGTATCCCATCCGGATGGGACGGAGACATAGTTAGGGCCATCCCAGTTGTTATGCGCCCATTGTCCACAAGGGTATCCCATCCGGATGGGACGGAGACTTTTTAACCCATCCCATGCTTAGGGATGGTCCACAAGGGTATCCCATCCGGATGGGACGGAGACAGTATAGGCTCATCAGCGTCTTTAGAATACTGTCCACAAGGGTATCCCATCCACTCTCCCTTAATTTATTGATTTTTTTGTAGAAACTTAGATAATAACCAAAAAGACTGGTTCAGAAAATGAAGGGCAGTGTGGGCGTGGTTTGTTTTAGGTAATATAGTATTTTTCATCATAGCGGATCTTATGATAAACGTGCTATCCTATATCGAGATACAAGTCGTCTTTATCTTAGCCCTCTTAATAACGACTGCAGTCTTTTCAACGACCATAAAGAGAAAACAACCCTTTAACATATCTGATGTAGTTGTAAACGTACTTGCCGGCGAGGGTAAAGGCTTAGAATTTTTGATCGTATTTTTTATTGGCATAGTGGCTTCGAGCTGGAGCGCCGATTATCTTGAAAGTCCGAGTGTGGAAAACATATTAAAGAGCTTGAGTGCAATTGTATATCTCGTATCCACCGTAATTTTTTATACATGGTACATACAAATCACAGAGTCAAAAAAAGTCAAAACGATTGGCAACCCATATCCAAAACCAACAAAAGTGTTAATCTTTGCATTTTCAACAATACCCAAACAATACTCCGAGAGCCTTCTAATGTCAGCTGAGGAGAACGACGTGAATGGGATACTGGAATTATTGAAACAAAACAGAAAAATCAACCTGAATCCGCCATTACAAATTTTGGATTTATTCAAGGACAAGCTTGAACAAACGGTAATCTTAGTAAGCAAAGAATCAGAAAAGCATAAAAAAGTTATAGAGCTTTTAGCAAAACATACGACAAAAAGTGAGATAAACTTTTCAGAACCAGTTGATTTCAATGAGTACTACGACATTTTAGACCAAATAGAGTACCAAATAAAGAAACTCCACAGAAAACACTACAAAGACGAAGATATTTCAATCTTTATAAGCTCAGGAACCTCAATAGTAACGGCGGCTTTGGTTATGGCAGCAGTCAGGGAAGGCAGACAGGTAATATACTACACACAAAGAGAAGAAGGGAGTACTTTTAAGGCATTCAACATCTCAATAGACGATGTAAAAAGGTTCGTAAAGGAGATAAGTCTTGGATCCTAAGGATGTTTATATATTCTTTAAAAAACTCAACTGGACAGAGATTACCTTCTCACTTTTTGCAAACAAAGACAAAAACGAATATCACATCCCAACCTCGTTTGCTATCAACAGCATTGTAAAATCAATAATATTGCAAGACGATCTATTTGACCCTAATGCGGCTATATTTCACATCCCGAACAGATGGTTTTACTTCAAACCCACAAAAGGAAGCATATTCAACGTCAATGTAATGCTAACGGGTAGAAATAAAGATTTGGGTTACATATTTATTGAAAGGCTAAACGAACACTTCGATATAGAAAACAACAACAAAAACTACTCGTTAATAAATGAACCCATTATTAAAAACGTTTGTTTCGAAGATATCGTGCCGGAGTATGAAGGTTCTCTAACTGATACAGAGTTCACTTTACAGTTCCTATACCCGTTACACTTCAAACCCCTTCCAAAAAGAACACGGCTATTCATAGATAGCCCCTATATGTTCAAAATGACAAAAAGCAGGTTTGAAAGGCTATTTTCAAAGGAGTTTCCTCAAATCAACACAGACAAATTCTCTCTATTACCGTATTATTGGCAATATGCAGAGCTAAAAAGAATGTCAAAAAGCCAGGAAGGTAATATACAATACGTAAATGGATGCATAGGAAATCTGTATATACGCGGTGATTTAACCGAGATATTTCCATATCTTGTTTTGGGTAGCAAACTTCACTTCGGAGCAAAAATAGCATACGGCTACGGATACTTCAAGCTACACACAAAATCTATATCTTACTTCAACAACCTTTTAAAAAATATAGATTTCTACAAAAAGATCTATCACCAATTGGAAGAGGAAACAGACGACTTCGAAGAAGCTAAAGAACTAAAAGAAGAGCTATACGAAACAATCTTCGAACAATTCAACAACGGAACATACGAAAATGACCCTGTAAAGGTGTTTTACATAAACAAAACAGACGGTTCAAAAAGGGAGATACATAAACCTTGTATCAAAGACATGCTCGCACACAAAATACTGGCTTCAATGATAGAAAAGCCTTTGGATAACGCCTTTGAAGAAGAGTCAATAGGCTACAGAAAAGGGTATGGAAGGCACAGAGCTGCTGAAATGATTAACAAAGCAGTGAAAGAAGGTTACAAATACGTAATAGAGTCAGATATAGAGGACTTTTTTCCATCTGTAGACCATGAGATCTTAAGAAAATCTCTGGAAAACCACATACCAAGAAGTGATTACAATATCATAGACCTTATAATGAAAGCGGTGCAAACAAAAATTCCTAAAGGTGGCAAATACGAAGTAATGACAAAAGGTCTGTCACAGGGCTCGCCACTATCACCACTACTTGCAAATATTTACCTTGACTCCTTCGATGAGATGATGAAATTGGACGATTTGAGGCTCATCAGGTACGCGGATGACTTTGTAATTCTAATAAAAGACATAGACAAAGCAGAAGAGATCTTGGAAAACGCAAAACAAGCCTTAACACTATTAAATCTCAAACTAAAAAAAGAAAAAACAAACATAATACCCATAGAAAAAGGCTTCACTTTTTTGGGCTTTGAGTTTTACTCAGACGGCATATCCGTAGAAAAGGAAATATCGGATAACTTAATGAAAAAGCTCCTTTTTGTCTCAGAACCGTTCACGTTTATAGGTGTAAGAGGTGAAAGGGTCGAGGTTAGAAAAGGCTCACAAACGTTACTTTCTGTGCCGTTGAGAAGGATCAGCGAAATCGTCCTTGTTGAAAAATGTGCTATTTCATCTTATCTTGTCAAAAAATGCTGCGATTACAACATACCAATTTCAATGACACTAAACTCGGGTTATTACATGACAACAATTAAATCAGACAAAAGAAGTCACTTCAAAACCATAACCCTTCACTCTCAAAGGTATTCATCCCTATCCAACGCCGAGTTATTGGAATACGCAAAAGAGATTGCATATCATAAAATACTGAACTACTCGAAAATGTTGAAAACAAAAAGGGCTTATGATGAAGAATTTAAAAATGTGTTCTATGTCTCTTTAGAAAAGCTCAAAAGCGCAAAAACACAAGATGAGGTTAGGGGCGTTGAGGGCTATTTTTCCAAAGAGTACTTTAAAAGATTTAACAGAATGGTAAACATCGAAGAATTTAAGCTAACAAAAAGGGAAAGATTTGCATGCGATAGAATGAACCCTTTATTGAACTTTGGCTACTATCTCCTGTTTACCAGGATAAACGGGCTTGCAAGGGCTGTAGGGCTAAACCCATTCTTGGGCTTTTTGCATAGCCCTGAAAATAAGTACGAATCACTTGTTGCGGACATACAGGAGCTTTTTAGACCTTTTGTCGATAGATTTATACTAAGAATTGTCAATACGCAGATTATTAAGCCCGAAGACTTTATGGAAGTTGAAAGCAGATACTACCTAACGCCAGAGGCAAGAAAAACATTCCTTGCTAACTATGAGCGCGACTTCAATAGAAATCTATTGCCACTTGGACGGTCCATTTTGGACTTAATAAACAAGCAAATCAAGAACATCTTTTTGTGGGTAAAAACAGGCTCACCCATTAAGTTCTTCAGGTGGGAGTAAATGGGCAAAGAAGCTGACTTTGTAGTTGCCTATGATATAACCGACGATAAAGAAAGAGATAAAATAGCTAACGTCTTAAAGGACTTCGGTTTCAGGGTTCAAAAAAGTGTCTTTGAATGTAAACTCAGAAAAGGTGAATTGGAAAAAATGGTTAGAAAAATAGAAGAGTTAAACCTGAAAACGGGTTTTGCCATAGTCTACAGAATTCAGAAAAACTCAAAAAAGCGAATTATAGGATCGGCACCCAAGAACATCGATGATGACGTTTTGTACTTAGTGTGATATAATTTTAAGAAAGTTTTGATCTTTTAAAACCCAATAAGCTCGGATGGATGCCCTTGTGGGTGTTAGTGGTAGTGAGAGTGTTATATAGTAGTTAAGATGTGTGATTTTTTAGTTTTTGTTGTTGTGTAGGGAATATCCCTGTGTTTGATATTTCAAAGGGGATTTATAAACAAGTGAACTTAAAGAAATGTAGCATAGAAAGTGGATTATTAATGCGGTTGATATGTAATTGTCTAACCTCTGCTTTGCAAATGGACTTTGAAGCCATTGTTAAGGGAACGTCGAACAAGTTATATAGAAAAAATGTTGACATGACAAGGACGAAAATGGTAAGAGTCCACAAGGGTATCCCATCCGGATGGGACGGAGACTCTGCCATCGCGATAAAGGTGCCCAATTCCTTTGTCCACAAGGGTATCCCATCCGGATGGGACGGAGACTCCACATATTTCTGGTCAGTGGACAGTTTTATTGTCCACAAGGGTATCCCATCCGGATGGGACGGAGACGTTGTCGTAGTCCAAATAATTTAGTTCAATTGTCCACAAGGGTATCCCATCCGGATAGGACGGAGACTAATATTGGTTCGATGGTTATTAGTACGATAGTCGTTGGTTCGGTGGTCTCTTGGCCTAAATTACGAACAACCAATTACTAACGACAAATGACCAATATCACATATATGACTATAGATAAAAAAGGAAAAAAGGCAGGTAAGCTACTGTGCTTTTTGCAAGAGGTTATCTTCTGAGAAAACCTTCTCAAACTTTACATGCTTGTGGAATAAAAACTCCCTCAAAGAAGCGAAGTACACTATTCTGTCTTTGCTCAGCTTTATCCTTTCATCCTCTAAACTTGAAAAACTCAAAGGAACCTTAACAAGCTCAACGTTAGGGAAAGCGATATACAGGCAACCGTTGACAACTGATGCACTATCAAACTTATATTTATCATAAACACTTAGCAGTTTTTCCATAAAGGTGTGGTCGAAAATATACCTACCTTCAATCTGATCATCGCCATAAACGTTAAACAAATACTCAAACTCTCTATGATCTAATCTTATCCTTGTTCGGCTAAAGATCGGTGGAAGCAAACCATCCAAATTTATAAAACTTTTATGGACAAAATACCTACCCTCAACATGCATATCCTTTGGTAATTTACACCGATAAAAAACGCCGTCAAAGATTAAATGAGTACTTCTATGACCTTCGCTATCCTCTTCTTCCTCCGTTGCCCTTACATGACTAAAAGAAAACCCATCTCCCCAAATGAGATCACTGCCATCAATGTGATCGTAACCTCTGATGAGTCTACTCTCCTTGATATATCTCTCATCCACCATGTTTCTCGGAAGATACCTAAGTCCCTTTGATTCTACAAAAGGTTTTATAACCGTTTCCTTGAACCTCATTTCGTAATTGCTGAAAGCAACGGCGGTCAGAATAAAAGCTGCTATCCACACAAGGAAGATAATAAACGTTGGGTCTGTGTCATTGCTCGACAAAGCAAAAAGAGTTATGACGATAGCACCAATGAAGGTGAACGCTATAAAGATTAATGTGTTGACGTTTTCTCTTTTTAACTCCTCAAAACTATTCTTTTCCTCTCTCATTTTCACTTACCTACCAAACAAATCCTTCAAATTAACGTTTTTCCTCTCTTCTTCAGGTATTGAAAAAACCTCTTGTCTCTTGTAACCTAAAAGTGACGCAATTATGTTTGTTGGAAACATCTCCAATGCATTGTTGAAATCTGTAACAACTTGATTATACGTTCTCCTTGCCGCACTAATTTGGGATTCTATATCACTTAATTCAAGTTGCAATTGCAACAAGTTATTGCTGGCCTTCAAATCAGGATAATTCTCAAAATTAACAAACAGGGCGCTCAACTTTTCCTTAAGCCTATCCTCTATTTGCAATTTTTCCTTTAGATCAGAAGCACCCAAAGCTTGAGACCTCAATTCAACCACATCCTTGATGAGCTTGCTTTCATAATCCATGTATTGCTTTACCGCTTCAACAAGATTTGGGATTAGATCAAACCTTTTCTTGAGCAATGCGTCAATAG
>WFQQ01000131.1 GCA_015486965.1 Desulfurellaceae bacterium | reverse complement strand
GTTGTACTTGTTATCCCTGATAAAGCTGTAAAAGAGTTAATAAAAAATAGATATAAAAACCAGCTTAAAGAGAGCCTGAAAGAGGTTTTCGGAAAACTCCCAAAAATTGAGCTAATATTAAAAAGCAGTGAAAAGGACAACCTGAATCCAAAATACACATTTGAAAACTTCGTGGTCGGTCCAAGCAATCAGCTTGCCTACGCTGCAAGTGTAGCAGTCAGCGAGAACCCAGCAAAGGCATACAACCCGCTTTTTATCTACGGAGGTGTGGGGCTGGGTAAAACGCACCTTCTGCACGCTATAGGAAATTCAATCAAAGACTCACACCCAAACAAAAGGGTTGTCTATATATCATCAGAGGAATTTACAAATGAACTCATAAACTCAATTCAGCACAAACAGATGTCCCAATTTAGAAATAAATACAGAAACTTGGACTGTCTGTTAATAGACGATATACAATTCATCTCAAAAAAGGAAAGAACCGAAGAGGAATTTTTCCACACATTCAACGCACTTTACGAAAACCAGAAACAGATAGTTATCACAAGTGACAAACCACCAGGAGAGATAAAGGATATAGAAAGCAGATTAAAATCACGGTTCAGCTGGGGTTTAATTGTCGATATCCAACCACCTGAGCTCGAAACAAGAATAGCCATAATCCAGAAAAAAGCTGAACTGTTCAACCTTAAACTCTCTCCAGAAATAGTTGAATTCATAGCACAAAACATAAGCTCAAATGTAAGAGAGATAGAGGGAGCACTAATAAAGATATCTGCATTCAAATCGATAATGAGAAGACCAATAACACTATCACTTGTTAAATCAACCTTACAAGACATAGTGATGAGAAAGGAAAAGATGTTAACAGCAGAAAATATCCAAAAGACTGTGGCACGCCACTTCGGTATTACCGTAGAGGAACTTAAATCATCAAAGAGAAACAGAGAAATACTGATACCACGAGAGGTCGCAATGTATCTAACACGCAAGATCACCAAAAATTCCCTGCCAGAAATCAAGGCAAAATTCGGAGTCAAAAGCCACGCAACCATAATAAACGCTTGCAAAAAGATAGAAAAAGAGCTCGAGAAAAATCCAGAGTTAAGGGAAAAAATTAAAGTAATAGAGAAAGAGATAACCGATGTCTAAAACAACGACAAACCGTGTCAGAAACCTCAAAGTTTTGAACATCGTATAAATAAATACAAACGGCTTTAAACAGATGGTGAAAAAACTTTTAACAGGAAAGAGACAACCAAAAACCCCTAAAACACAAACAGGAAAAACCAAATTAACAAACTGCAAAGCTTTACTATTCTTACTAAAAAACAAATAAAAATATAAGGAGGAAAGGATGTTAATAAACACACAGGAGTTCAAAAACGCAATCTTAAATGCCTCACTATCAACAACAAAAGACAGAGACAACATCCTACACAACATACTGATAGAGCAAAAGGGAAGGATAATGGAAATAAGAGCACAGAGCAACACAACAAAGCTAATAAACAGAATCGAAACAGAAGAGGAACAAGAGTTCTCTTTCGCTTTAGACCCGCAGAAGCTTATCAATATTTTAAAAGAGGTAAAAGAGGATAAAATAGAGCTCGAGCCAGAGGAAAAAACAATCACAATAAAAAGTGGGAGCTTCAAAACAACTATAAAAATGCAAAGCTCTCAACTGTTTCCCCAGTTTGAAGAAAAAGATAAGATAGAGCTCTGTGAGGTAGAAGCAGAAAAAATCAAAAAACTCATAAAGCAAACCATATACTGCCCAGATAAAAACGACATAGCTCGAGAGTACACAGGTGTCTATATCGAAATTGGTGAGGATTCAATCAAGGCAACAGCTACAGACCACTACAGACTCATAAATGTGAAATCAGAGCTCAAAGCGGTTGAGCCAAAAGAGTTTATATTGGAAAACAGCGGTGCAAACCTGATAAATAGGGTTCCTCTTCAAGGGAATCTTAAACTATACTATTCAGACGACGAAATCACACTAAAAGGAGAAAATATTGAAGTTTCCAGTAAATTAATCAAAGGAACATTTCCAGACTACAACCAGATTCTCCTAAACAGAGAAACCTCAAGTGTTATAGAGGTAGAAAAAGATAGGTTAAAGGAAGCCACAAAAAGGAGTTCTGTAATAAGTGAGAACAGGGAAATAACGGTAAAAATAGACCCAGAAAAAAACCTTATTACACTCGTAGGTGTAAACAGCGAAGGCGAGGAAGCTCAGGATAGTCTAAACTTTAAAGCAGTGGATTTGAAGAGTGGGCTTGTAATAAAGCTGGATGCCAAGTTTATCTTAGACTTTTTAAATCAGGTTGATGCAGAAAGTGTGGTTTTTATCTTCAGAACCTCTGAAGAGCCCGTTATGTTTGAGGCAGAGGAGGAAGGTTATAGCTACAAATACATAACAACCCCAATTATCGAATGATTGAAAGAGTTATACTCTCAAACTTCAGAAACTTTTCTATCTTCAAAAGCGATTTTGAAAGGGTCAATATAATAAAAGGCAGAAATGGTGCTGGAAAAACTAACCTTCTGGAGGCTATCTACTTCTCCTTAAATGGACATCCCTTTAGTAGAAATCTGAAGGGTATTATAAAACACGGGACGGAGCAGGCAAGCATATCATCCCAGTTCAGCTCAGAAGCCATACACATAACCGTCTTTAAAGACAGAAAGATACTGAAATTAAATGGTAAGCCTGTTAGGGTTATAGACTTAAAAAAGAAGTTTCCCTGTGTGGACTACTCCATCAACTCGTTTATCTCATTTAAAAGTAAGGATTATCTGTTCTCACTTATAGATAGGGGTGTTTTTGCAAAAAATGAAAGGATTGTGGAGTGGCTCTTGGAGTACAAAAGACTTTTGGCAACAAAGAGAAAACTACTTAAAAAAGAAAACATAGATAAGGTTGCCCTTGATGTTCTAAACGAAAAACTAAAACATACCGTTGAAAGTATATCAAATATCAGAAAAAGACTTGTAAGCAGCATCGAAGATTGTGTGGCTAACTGCTTCAACAGTTTTACCTCAAAGAGTTTAAGGGTTGAGTATGTTGTAGGTAAGGTTAGAGATGGGTTCAATGAGGAGTTAATAAAAAGAAGGGTGCTTGTGAGTTTAAAAAAGGATAGCTTAAAGATATCTATGGACGGGCTGGATCTGTTCATGTTTTCATCTGTTGGTGAGAAAAAGGTTGCTCTGTTATGTATTGTATTGGCAATAGTAAAGTTGTATAATGAAAACGGTAGGTTGCCCGTATTTATTGTTGATGATTTAGAGGGGGATTTGGACTCTGGCACCCAGAAAAAAGCCTTTAAAACTATTATCGAACTTCCAAATCAGGTATTTATAACAACACTGGGTGCTTATAGCGGTTTCAATACGATAGAGCTTGATGGAGGTAGTTTGGTTTGAAGCAATATACAGCTGAAGATATAAAAGTTTTAAAAGGTTTGGAGGCTGTTAGAAAAAGGCCTGCCATGTATATTGGTGGCACATCTTTAGAGGGTCTGCACCATCTCGTTTATGAGGTTGTGGACAACTCTATAGATGAGGCTATGGCAGGTTTTTGCTCAAAGATAGATGTGTATATAAATGAAGATAACTCGATCACTGTGGCTGACAACGGAAGGGGAATTCCTGTTGATATCCATCCTGAGGAGAAGGTCCCTGCTGTAACGCTTGTTCTCACAACACTCCATGCAGGGGGTAAGTTTGATAGTAAAAGCTATAAGGTATCTGGTGGACTGCACGGAGTTGGCATAAGTGTCGTTAATGCCCTATCTGAGTCCCTCACTGTTGAGGTTAAAAGGGAAGGAAAGGTCTACAGACAGGAGTTTGAAAGGGGAGTTCCAAAAACAGAGTTAACAGTTGTTGGCGAGACAAGTGAGACAGGAACTACAATAACCTTCCTGCCCGATAGGGAGATTTTTGAAACTACAGAGTTCAGTTTTGAGATACTCTCAAAGAGGTTTAGGGAGTTAGCATTTCTAAATAAAGGCTTAGAAATTACTCTTACAGATAGAAGGGTGGATAAAAGAGAAGTCTTCCACTACACAAAAGGTCTTCCTGAGTTTGTTGATTACCTATCAAAGGCAAAAAAGAAGCTCTTTGAAGAACCTATATACTTTAATTTAAAAGAGGGTGAGATTTTGGTAGAACTCGCCCTTGTTTATACAGATACATATTCATCTACTATACTGACATTTGCAAACTCCATAAATACAGTTGAGGGTGGTGTTCACCTTTCTGCTTTTAAAACGGTGCTCACAAAGGTTGTAAACAGATATGCCAAAAGTTCTGGACTTGTTAAAAATAATGTGGTCTTTTCAGGTGATGATGTTAGAGAGGGCGTGGTTGCCGTTCTCTCTGTGAGACTACCCAACCCTCAGTTTGAGGGTCAGACAAAGACAAAACTGGTTAATACAGAGATACAAAATATTATTCAGACCAAGTTGTATGAAAAGTTTAGTGAGTACTTCGATGAACACCCATTTGTGGCTAAAGCCATAGTGGATAAGGTTTTGAAGGCTTATAATGCCCGAGAAGCCGCAAGAAAAGCAAAGGAGCTTGTTAGAAGGAAAACGGTATTTGAGTCCAAAGGGCTTCCCGGTAAGCTTGCAGACTGTCAGGAGAAAGACCCTTCTAAAGCTGAACTTTTCCTGGTTGAGGGTGATTCTGCAGGTGGTAGTGCAAAGCAGGCGCGTGATAGGGTTTATCAAGCAATACTGCCACTTAAGGGTAAGATTTTAAATACAGAAAGGACTAACCTTAAAAAGGTTCTTGAGAGTGAGGAAATTAGGAACATTATTACAGCAATTGGTACAGGTGTAGATGAATCTTTCAATATTGATGATGTTAGGTATCACAAGATTATCATAATGACAGATGCAGATGTTGATGGAAGCCATATTCAAACGCTAATTTTAACTCTTTTTTTCAGGTATTTCAGGGAGCTTATTGAGAAGGGATATGTCTATATAGCCCAACCGCCCCTTTACAGGTGTAAGATAGGTAAAAAAGAGTTCTATGTTAAAGATGAAAAGCAGATGAAGGAGTTTTTAGTTAATAAAGGTATTGAGGACTTTGTACCCATAGTCGATGGAAAGGAGTTATCCAGAGAGGATTTTAAAAAGATATTAAATAAACTCTTGGTTTATGAAGGTATGATTGAAAAGCTCTCAAAGAAGTATCCATCGGAGCAGATAGTCAGGTGTCTATCCATAGTTGATGTGGATATTAATAACCTTGAAGTGTTAAAGGAGAAGCTCGGTGATTGTTTGGCTGAGAACTCTCAAATTAAGCTAAAAACTGTTCAACAGGAAGGTGACTCTATTGTGTTTAAGTATGAGGTTGATAATGAGGAGAAGGAGGTCTTTATAAATAAAGACTTTTTCAACTCCCATGAGTATGAGCTTGTAAGCAGGTATGCACCAAGTAAGAATCTGCTGGGTGAGCCACCGTTTAGGGCAAGGGTTAAGGATGGGGTGGTTGAGTTTAAGAGTGTTAAAGAGATGCTTGAGTTTATCGAAGAGAGGGCAAAGAAGGGTTTAGAGATACAGAGGTATAAGGGTCTTGGCGAGATGAATCCGCAGCAGCTATGGGAGACGACTATGGATCCCTCTCGAAGAAACCTGCTTCAGGTTACAATTTCGGATGCGGAAGAGGCGGACAGGGTGTTTAATATGCTTATGGGGAGTAATCCTCAATTGAGAAAGGATTTTATAGAGAAGAATGCCAAATTCGTGAAACATCTCGATGTATGAGGGTGATGTATGAAAGACCTATTTTCCTCTAATGTTGTCCCAATAGATATAAAGGATACGATGAAACAGTCATATCTGGACTACTCCATGAGTGTTATAGTGGGGAGAGCCATACCAGATGCGAGGGATGGCCTCAAGCCTGTCCATAGAAGAATCCTGTACGCGATGAAGGAGCTGAATTTAGAGCACAATAAACCTTACAAGAAGAGTGCGAGGGTTGTGGGTGATGTGATAGGTAAGTACCATCCCCACGGAGATATGGCTGTCTACGATGCATTGGTGAGGATGAGCCAGGACTTCTCCATGAGGTATCCCCTGATAGATGGTCAGGGTAATTTTGGTTCTATTGATGGTGATAGTCCTGCTGCGATGAGATATACAGAGGTGCGGCTGACGAAGCTTGCCGAGGAGATGCTTAAAGACCTGGATAAAAATAGTGTTGATTTTGTCCCCAATTACGATGACTCATTAAAAGAGCCCGCTGTTTTACCCACATACATACCTAACCTGCTTATGAACGGTTCAGATGGTATTGCCGTAGGGTTTGCAACAAAGATTCCTCCTCACAACCTGGGTGAGGTTGTGGATGCCTGCCTGGCATTCTTGGAAAGAGAGGGTGATATAACAGTTGATGAGATTTTGAATTATATAAAGGGACCAGATTTTCCCACAGGTGGTATATGCTTCGATATGAACTCGATAAAAGAGGCGTACAGAAAAGGAATAGGAAAGGTCTGGGTTAGAGCGCGTGTTAAAGAGGAGAAGATAAAAAATAGAAAAGCCCTTGTTGTATATGAGCTGCCATATCAGGTTAACAAATCCCTCCTCCTTCAGAGTATTGCGCAACTGGTTAAGGATAAAAAAATTGAGGGAATTGCTGACCTTAGGGATGAATCCAACAAAGAGGGAATCAGGGTTGTCATTGAGCTAAAGAAGGATGAGCAGGCGGAAGTGATACTGAATAAACTGTTTAAATACACCAATCTTCAGACAACCTTTGGTATAAACATGATGGCGCTTGTGGAAAATGCGCCAAAACTTTTGAATATTAAAGATGCCATAGAGGTTTTTATAAAGCATAGAATTGATGTTGTTAAAAGAAGGACATCATATCTACTCACCAAAGCCAAAGATAGGGCTCACATCCTGGAGGGTTTACTTATTACACTTGATAATATAGATGAGGTTGTTGCCATTATTAAGTCTTCCCAATCCACACAGGAGGCAAGGACAAGGCTCAAGGTCAGGTTTAATTTAAGCGATAGGCAGACACAAGCTATTCTTGATATGAAGCTTGCTCGCCTCGTTGCTTTGGAAAAACAGAAGATAGTCGATGAGTACAACCAGACCCTTGAGAATATAGCTTATTTTGAGAGTATCCTTAAAGATAAGAATGTCCTTAAGAAGGTTATACGGGATGAGCTTGTATATGTTAAAGAGAACTACTCCGATGAGAGAAGAACGCAGATTCTTGATAGGGTTGTGGATATATCTATTGAGGATATTGTAAAGGATGAGCAACTTATTATAACATTCTCGAAGAAGGGCTACATAAAGGCTGTTCCTCTGGATATATACTCAACCCAAAACAGGGGTGGCAAGGGAAGGATAGCAGCCACATTCTCGGATAACGATTTTATAACAGACATATTCCTTACAAACAGCTTAAATACCCTTCTCTGCTTCACGAACTTTGGAAGGGTCTATTCAATTAAAGCTTACAATATACCGAAACAGTCACCTTCTTCAAAAGGAAGGCCAATAATTAACTTTATAAAGCTTCAGCCTCAGGAGTATGTTAAGACCATTGTGCCAGAGGTTGAGGGTGATAGTTTGTTTTTTGTTACAGAGCGTGGAACCGTGAAGCGCTCCTCATTTAGCCATTTTGAAAACATACCTTCCAACGGTAAGATTGCTATTAGGCTTGATGATAGGGATGCTCTCGTGAGGATTTTTGATGTAAAAGAGGGGGATGATGTAGTTATAGTTACAGAGAAGGGTATGTGTGTGAGGTTTGGAGTGGATGAGGTGCGCGATATGGGAAGGACAGCAGCAGGCGTAAAGGGTATAAGGTTAACAGAAGGCGACCGTGTGGTTAGTGCAGATAGATTCAGAGAGGGTGAGCATACGAAGATAATTATTGTGACTGAAAATGGCTCTGGTAAACTGATAGATGTGGACGGCATCAGGAAGATTAAGAGGGGTGGCAAAGGCGTTAAGTGTATAAAGTTAAAAGATGGTGATAGGGTTGCAGGTAGCCTCTCTTTAAACGATACAGACGATGTTATCGTGATTACGAAAAATGGAAAGATGATAAAGATGGATGCTGAAAATATCAGTGTTATGGGTAGGTATGCAAGGGGTGTCAGGTTGATTAATCTGGATGAAGGGGATAGTGTGGTGAGCATCGTAATAGCAAGGGAGCATGATGAATACAGCAATTAAGTTATCCTTAAAAAAGGATATCGAAAGGGTTAATGAGACACTTAAAGAGATAGTATCACCCAAAAGCAAGCTCACCCGTAGCGTATATACCCAGGTAATAGATGGCGGAAAGAGGCTGAGGCCTCTGCTTGTTTTATACAGCGCAAAGGCTTTAGGTTTCGATAGCGACAGCGACTCTTTGGTTGTGGGTAGTGTAATAGAGCTCGTTCATACAGCAAGTCTTCTCCATGACGATATAATAGATGAGGCGGAGTTCCGTAGGGGAAAACCGTCTGCCAACAGTGTTTTTGGTATAAAACCAGCTGTTCTTGGTGGTGATTACCTGTTCTCCCTTGCCTACAATGTTGTTCTCTCTTACGATAAAGAGATAGCAAAAAGGATTTCTGAGGCTGCATACACATTGACAGAGGGAGAGATGTTAGAAATAGAGAAGGCTTTTAATACAGATATTGGTGAAAGTGATTATTTTGATGTTATATATAAAAAAACGGCCGTTTTGATCGAGGCAAGCTGTGTCTGTGGTAGTATACTTGCGGGATATAGGTTTATGGATAATCTAATTGAGTATGGAAAGAATCTTGGGTTGGCATTTCAGATAAAGGATGACTGTCTGGATTATGAGGGTGATGAGAAAGAGGTGGGTAAAGACCTTGGGATAGACCTAAGAGAGGGAAAGTTGACACTTCCCGTTCTCAGAGCGATGCAGAGGGTTAGTAAATTAAAGGGTATGGTTAAAGAGTTTTTTGAAAAAAGGGATGAAACGGTTTTACAGGAGATTATGGGGTTGGTCAAAGAGTATGGCTTGAAAGAGGCTTTGGATGAGGCTAAAGCATTTTCTGAAAGGGCTAAGAGTGCTTTATATCCTCTGCCCGACTCTGAGTATAAAAATTATCTTATCGCCATTGCCGACTACTCGATAGAAAGGAAGAGATGAACCAGATTGTTGTTGTTGGAACGAACCATAAGTATTCTCCTTTGAGTATAAGGGAGAAGCTTGCATTTGATAATGAGAAGTTGGATAGATACCTGCATGAGATAAAAAGCATCGATGGGATTAAAGAGGTCATGATAGTTTCCACATGCAACAGGGTTGAGGTTTTGTATGTATCTTCTGGTGATAGACTCGATGATGTGGTTGGCTATCTCTCAAAGCATTCGGGTATAGAAAAAGATGAGCTTGAAAAATACCTCTATGTTAAGAGGGATATAGAGGCTGTAAAGCATCTTTTCAGGGTTGCAGCATCGCTTGACTCTATGGTTGTGGGGGAGCCGCAGATTCTTGGTCAACTTAAAGAGGCTTATAAGTGGTCTGTCGAGTTTTACACAAGTGGTGTTGAGATAAACAGGATTATGAGGCGTGCCTTTCATGCTGCGAAGGCTGTTAAAACGAAGACTGAAATATCCAAAGGTGCGGTCAGTATTGCGTATGCTGCACTTTTAAAGATAAAAGAGTTCACAAGTATAGAGGGTAAGAGGGTTCTGAGTATAGGAAACTCGGAAATGAACAGGCTCGCCTGTAAGCACTTTTTTGAGAATGGGGCTGTTATAAGCAAGCTTGCAAACAGGACAACTGATAATATTAAAGACCTTGCAGAGCAGTACGGTGCAGAAATTTTTCCACTAAGCAGGCTAAAGGAAGCTTTTGAAGGCATAGATATCGTGGTAAGTTCCACCGCTGCCATGGAGCCTGTTATCCTGAAAGAGTATATACCACAAGATAGAGAGATTATAATTGTGGATCTCGCTGTGCCACCCGATAGTGAAAAGGGAATAGGAGAGCTTGATAATGTTAGATTGATAAACATAGACGACTTGAAAAGTATAGTGGAAAGCTCCCTGAAGTTCAGGAGAAAGCAGTCTGAACTTGCAGAGAGGATTATAGATGAGGAGATTGAGGCATACAAAGAGTATGTGGAATCGTTGGACTACGATAATGTTATAAGGGAGTTGAGGCTTAGGGCTGAAAGGATAAGGAGACTCGAGCTCCATAAATTCAAAAAGATGTATAAGAACAGCATTGATGAAGAACTTTTAGAAGGTATAGACAGACTTACAAAATCCCTGCTTTCCAAGGTTTTACATGAGCCCACAATGAATATAAAGGATTTCCTGAACCATCCAGAGGGTGACCTCTACATAGAGCTTTTGAAAAGGGTTTTCAACATAAGCAGTTCCAAAAAGGATGTGAGATGCTTCTTTTCGGAAAACAATTAAATATAGGCAGCCGCTCCTCAAAGTTAGCTCTGTGGCAAGCAGATTTTGTTAAATCCAAACTTGAAAAATTGGGGTTTGAGTGCAAAATTGAGCCCATTAAAACCGAAGGAGACAAAATTGACAAGCCACTGTTTGAGTTTGGTGGCAAAGGTCTGTTTGTAAAGGAGTTAGAAAAGGCTCTCATTGATGGAAAGATAGATGTAGCTGTTCACAGTTTAAAGGATATGAGTGTGTATGAGGGTGGTGAGTTTGATTTTGTTGTTTTTGAGCGTGACTACTATGAAGATACATTTGTTAGTTTGAAGGGTAATTTTTTGGATTTAGAAGCGGGAGCTAAGATTGGAACTACATCTTTAAGAAGAAGGGCTGAGATTTTAAGGGTGAAGCCCGATGTTGATTTTGTAGATTTGAGGGGAAACTTGGATACGAGGTTAAGAAAGCTGAAAGAGGGTGTTGTTGATGGCATAGTGGTTTCCAAAAGTGGTCTTGTGAGGCTTGGTCTGTATGATGGGTCTTATATGTTTGATTTAAAGTTTATGATTCCCGCCGCTGGACAGGGTGTTATTGC
>WFQQ01000130.1 GCA_015486965.1 Desulfurellaceae bacterium | reverse complement strand
TTACCATCTACCTTGCGGACAACTCATTTATAGATAAAAAGACAGATACAAACAAACTGGGTATTGTCTTTGTTGACAACTGCTCCTCTGCAGACCTGATAGTGGCAGGAAGCTTAAAGCACCTCTCCAAGAACTGTCTCAAAAAAACCATCTTTGCAACAAACTACCCCCTATTTAGAGACAGACACACAATAGGTGCCCTGTTCTGGCAAAAGGGGAGACCTGTGCTTATATTAAAGAAGAGGGCACTTGAGAGAAGAGGGTTGAGGGTGAAGGATTATCTTGAGAAGTATGTACATTAAGGAGTGCCTTGTTTAGATTACCTTTTCAGCTTGGGTGTATTGTGTTTACTAAACACCCAAATTGCCCTGAAAATATTATAAACCTTAATTTTTTTTATCTCACTTTCAGAGAGTTTTTCGGGGCATATGTACTGTTTCCATTTCAGTATGCAGCTGTTATCGATAAGCGTAAGCAATGGTTTTAAGATGATTAAAGGGCTTTTTTCTGGTAAAACCATCATAGAGGCAAGGTCGATGAAATAGATGTCTAAGCCCTTAATGATTATGTTACCTCTTTTTCTCAAATCTAAGTGAAATATGTTTTTTGAGTGCATTTTTTCAATACACTGTTTTATCTTGTCTATAACAAAGCAATACCTTTCATTTTCTTCTGCGATATTTATGGTCTTTCCGTCTATGTATTCAATGGCAATAGAGTATCTGTCTGGCATGCAGTATGCCTTTGGGAAGCATTTAAGCTTTTTGTTTACTTTTTTGTAATTTTTGAACTCTAAACGAGAAACGATTACACCTAAGAGTTTTGTCCAGCCTTTTTTATGTTTGTAATCCTTTACGACAATCTTCTTGCCATCTTTTTCGACTATATAGACATCTGATTGGTTTTTTTTGCCCTTTGTAAGGTATATTTTCTCTGCTTTTTCTAAATCTTCCCTTGAGATACAAAACAATATTTACTCAAACACCTTTTCTTCTTCTAAATCGCTATTATTTGCGTCTTTTTCCAGATCCCTCTCTTTCTGCTTAAGAGTTTCCAATTCTTTGTAGAACTCATGCTGTATAATTAGTTTCATTATCTCGTTTGTGCCTGTCCATATCATGATAAGCCTTGTATCCCTTAAAAGCCTCTCTATTGGATAGACATCTGTGTATCCTATACCGCCCATTATCTGCATAGCGTGGTTTACAACCTTCCAAGCCATGTCTGTTGCAAATGATTTGCTCTCTGAAACCAGTCTTCTCAAGATTGATGGGTCGTCCCCCCTATCGATTGCACGGGCTGTTTCATAAACAAGGGCTCTTGCAGCATCAAGTTCTGTAATGCTCTCTGCCACCTTAAAAGAAACAGCCTGAAAGCTTTTAATCGGTTTATTAAATGCTTTTCGTTTTGTTGAGTAATCTGCCGCTATATGTAGTGCAGCTTTTGCCATGCCCAGAGCACCAGCTGCACTTGTCATTCTCTCAGGTATCATCATCTGATAGAAGACATCTGCGCCCCTGTTAATGTTTTTCTCTCCGCCAAGGACATTTTCTATTGGAACTTTCGTTCCGTTAAAGGATATTCTTGCCGTGCCGCCTCCACGGGTTCCCATCAAGCCGTAAATATGCTCAACTTTGACGGTTTTGTCCCTTTCAACTATAAACGCCGTCATCGATTTATGAGGTTTTGCCTCTGGGTCTGTTTTAGCATAAACCAAGAAGTAGTCGGCTCCTTCTCCTCCCACGATAAATCGCTTTTTCCCTCTCAAAACAAAATAGTCTCCCTCTCGTTTTGCGTATGTCGTCGCACCGAAGAAGTCAGAGCCTCCTCTTGGCTCGGTTAAAGCTTCAGCCGTTGCTATCTTTGCCTCAATTGTTGGTTTCAGGTACTTTTCTTTTTGCTCTTCTGTCCCAAAAACATTTATCGCTTCTCCAACAATGGACACGAGTGAATATAAGCATGCCAGAGCTGTACCCAAGACACCTATTTCTTCCAAAGCTACAACCTCTGATGTCCAGCCGAGACCTTTGCCACCGTATTCTTTTGGAAATCTCAAACCCAGAAGGTCAAACTTTGCAGCGAGTTTTAGAAACTCCTTTGGGTATTTAACCCTTTCTGCATCCATATCAAGAATGAGAGCTCTGGGTATTGATTTAACAAACTCTATAGCCTTTTCTTTTATTGTTTTTTCCTGTTCAGAAAGCAGTAATTCACTAAGCATGTTAAACCTCCTTTGTTATAGCTTTAACAAATGGATTGTATGAAATATTAAAAAAAGTGTCAAAGATAAAAGGCGTTAGAGCATTCCGAGGGATTTCTTAACCTCATCACTTGCCATCTCTATGCTCCATGGTGGATTCCACACAAGCTCTATTTCAGCCTGTTTGACACCATCCACGCTCTCTGCTGCACTTTTTACCCAATCCATAATCGTTCCAGAGAGGGGACATGAAGGTGTGGACAGGGTCATTTGGATTTTGGCAATCCCGTCTTCTGAAACTTCTACATCGTATATCAAACCGAGGTCAACAACATTAAATCCTATCTCTGGGTCAATAACCCCTTTTAAAGCTTCTATTATTTTCTCTTTCATTTTACTCCTCCAGTTTAAATGTTAGTGTGTAGATAGTTATATATAAAAACAACAATACGCCAACAAACATAAATGCGACAGATATAGTGGATATAAATCTCGGCAAATTGAAAGCTTGATAAATTGAGTACAAAGTTATTCCAAGTAGGAAGAGAGCTATCTGGTATGATGGAAGTTTTCTTGGGAGCATATCTGTTAGCATTGGGACTTTCCTTTTTCCAACCAGACTTGAAAATTTGTGAAACCAGGTTAAAAACGGCACAATCTTATACAGGCTTCCAAATATTAAGGTGTTTAAAAATCCAATAAAGGTTGTGAATGCTGCAAATACAAGGCTTTTGAAAAATATGGATAGAACAAAGAGAATAAGTGCGGCTATTAGAAAGGTATGGCTTATAAACATTGTGTCGATGCCCACATCTTTTGTTTTTCTCGGTCTCTTTCTGTATATCTCTGTGATTTGAGTTATGTATAGTGATAAAGATAGGAAAGCCAATATAAGAGTTAAAATCACAGTTGAAAGGCTATCTGAAATGGCTATGAGTGTTCCACCGATAAATATTGTCACAATTGATGTTATAAAGGCCGCCTTTATGTACTTATCGTTAAATTTATGAGCCAGTGTGAACATAGGGAAAAGCACCATAGACACACCCATTACCACCATCATCACAAACCCAAAGAGTGTGAATGTGATGTGTGCAAGCATCAGGTTTACAATCTTTGGATAGAAGCCCAGCACAAAGTTTAAGGATAGGATTAGACCCAGTGTTCCACCTATAAAGAGAGAGACCACAGCAGTTATTATAAATTTGGCGGTTGTATTTTTAACTTCCAAGTTCTTTAGACTTATAAAGAAGTTCAATGTAAAGAGTAGGATGGATATATAGATTAAAGAAGCCCCGACAGGCAGAAGTGCAAAAAATTTAGCATTTAACAGGGCGTGTATGAATATCAATATTCCAGTCAGGAAAAGATAGAACTGTATGTATCCTATTTTAAAGGAAAAGATTGGAATTTCCAATGCAACGGGTATTAACTGGTATAGAGCTCCAAATATTACCATCAGGACAAAACCCAAAAGAAATAGATGTGCTATGGTTGCGTATTTGAATGTGTAAAAGGGCTGTGTAAATCTGTTCTGAAAAAGTAAAAGTGATAGTACACCCAGTGCATCGAAAACTATACCGCTTAAAAAGTAGTGCAGTATTAAACTGTATGGTGGCGCGTATTTCGTTGCCAGGCTGCCAACCACCCTCATAAGCTATCCGTTGGGCAGTCTGAATATTATTTTGTATTTCTCGTCCAGCTTTTCCACCTCGTAGGTGTATTTCTCGCCTATTTTATCGAACAGTCCTACGGGTTTTGAGTGGTTAATCATGACAACAACTTCGTTTGGGTTTTTAAGCAACTTTAAAACTGATAGGGCATTTACCATGGGCTCGGGTGGACCCAACTCTGATGTGTCGAACTCATAATATGTGATTCCGTCAATGGTGTATTTGTATACTGGGGCTGTAGCCCCTTCTACCTCGATTTTCACCTTTTCACTCATCTTTAGCACCTCCTCATCAATATTATAAAGGAAAAAATCTATTTGTAAACATTAAATTTAAATAAATTTGTTGGCAGGGCTATTTTGTATTGTTGAGCTTTTTTTGAAATCTCATCTCTTTTAGCTTTAAACTCTTCAAGCAAGTTATATGCATTTTTAAGCCCTTTTGATAAGCTTTCTCTATTCCTCTCTGTCAAGATCATACCTGTTTCTTTTGAAACCTCTTTTAAACAACCAACATCGGTTGATACAACGGGCAGCCCCACGCTTAAAAATTCAAAGAACACACGAGGTATAATCTCGCTTCCCATGCTCGATATTACCCCAATATCAAAACTGCTCATAATGTCAACTATATCATCCCTTCTTTCTGTTAATATAATCGTTTTATCTCTTACTTTTAAACTATCTGCTAATCCTAAAAGTTCTTTGCTTTTTAAACCCTTTTCTTCTCCTACGATAAACAAAACGCTGTTTTTAATGTTTGCTTTAGAAAAGGCTTTTATTAAAAGTTCATATCCTTTTACTCTGTCAAGCCTTCCCACCGCACCCAAAACAATTTTGCCGTTTAATCCAAAGGCTTTTCTAACTTTTTCTCTTCCAACTTCTGAAAACCTGAATTTTTCTGTATCAACAAAACTCTTTACTACAATCAGGTCTTTTAAATTTTTTGGTATTCTTTCTTTTAAAAATTCGCATGGTAAAATTAACCTGTCTATACAGTTTGCTGGGCTTTTCAGTTTTTTGTCTTCGCCAAAGATGCGAAATAGCTTAAAGTTTATATTCTTTTTCAAAAGACACGCCATAAATGTTGCATTACCCCTGATTGTAATAACAATACTGGGC
>WFQQ01000129.1 GCA_015486965.1 Desulfurellaceae bacterium | reverse complement strand
TTACCATCTACCTTGCGGACAACTCATTTATAGATAAAAAGACAGATACAAACAAACTGGGTATTGTCTTTGTTGACAACTGCTCCTCTGCAGACCTGATAGTGGCAGGAAGCTTAAAGCACCTCTCCAAGAACTGTCTCAAAAAAACCATTTTTGCAACAAACTACCCCCTATTTAGAGACAGACACACAATAGGTGCCCTGTTCTGGCAAAAGGGGAGACCTGTGCTTATATTAAAGAAGAGGGCACTTGAGAGGAGAGGGTTGAGGGTGAAGGAGTTTTTGAAGAGATATGTTCAGTAAGTTGAAAAATTTTATTTACAATTTTAAATACATTTTAAATCTCCATAAAGTTTTGATAGCCATTATGATCGTGTTTTTTCTCTCTTTGACATGGGCGTATTATAGTTTCATTAAAACCACGCGTCTCACATTTAGAAATGTTAGCTCATCCGAAGTTAAAAATGTTGAAACTATGGCAAATATTATAGAGAAGAATATAATTTTTACCATAAAGCATCATACAAAGATTTCTCGATTTTGCTTGAGGGAACTATTGAAGGTTTTGGCTGAAGACAGGAAATTGAAGAGGTTACTGAATGATGTACTTTCCCTATATATAACAAAGAATATCAAATATATATATGTGGTTTATAAAGACAGGAAAGGTGAGTACCGTTATCTCATTGATGGTTCTTTGCCCCTTTCTGAAAGAGGAGCGTTTAGACAGATATTTGTCCCTGCAAACACAAGGTTGTGGAAAAGGTGTTTTAAAGAGAAAATGGATGTTTACGGTGTTCAAAATTGGAACGAAAAGGTTTATGGTTTGTGGATTACTTACCTGCATCCTATTTTAT
This sequence comes from Desulfurellaceae bacterium, assembly GCA_015486965.1. GTDB lineage: Bacteria > Campylobacterota_A > Desulfurellia > Desulfurellales > Hippeaceae > Hippea. The sequence goes on along the minus strand of WFQQ01000129.1, from coordinate 24,963 downwards.
GCAATGGAAAAATTCAGGCTGTTCTTGTGTTGGATGTTTCCTCAGGTACCTACTCAAAATTAGAGGATATATTGGCACCGTCGAGACACTATCTCAATTATATGATCATGTTCACAACGATAATTATACTGTGTATTTTCTTGGAAACTATGCTTCTTTTTGGAGAGCAGAGGAAGAGAAGGATAGATCCATTAACAGGGGTTTACAATAGGAGTTATTTAAGGGAGCTTGAAAAAACGCTCGATTTAAAAAAGATAGCTGTTGCTATGGTAGATATTGACCATTTTAAGAAGATAAACGACACCTATGGCCATGACTATGGAGACCTTGCTCTTAAAAATGTTGCCAAACAGCTTATGCTATACACGAGGAATTACGATCTGGTTATACGGTATGGGGGAGAGGAGTTTCTTGTGATATTCAGAAACTATGATGGGTTTAGGAATAAGAGGTATGTTAAAAATATTATAAGAGTGGCAAAAAGAATTCAGAGAAAGATATCTGCAAATCCGGTTAGGGTTGAGGATTTAGAGATAAAACTAACTGTTTCTATAGGCCTGGATCCCTTTACATATAAGAGAAGAACTCTTTATGAGTCCATTACAATGGCTGACAAAGCTCTATATATGGCAAAGAGAACCGGAAGAAACAGGGTTATTATTGCAAGACTGAGAGGTGTGTTTTAGATTTTGACAACCAATATAGTGCTGATAAAATGATTTAAAATTATGTAAGGAGTGAGGTTAAATGGAACCTTTTAAAACTGTTTTTGAGGAGAGAGAAAACGGCACTTTAGCCTATATTTTTATACAGACATCGCCGTATAACACATTAACTGGAGGGCAGCTCTTTGAGCTTAGGGATATTATGTATAGGTTATCCGAGAACTCAGACTTAATTGTTTTAAGCTCTGAAAACAAGAAATACTTTTGCAACGGACTTGACCCAGTTTACCTTCTTAACGCATCAATAGAGGAAAGAACAAAAACGATAGGTTTGATGATAGAGATAATTTACGATTTATACGACCTTCCCGTTCCATACATTGCTGAACTTACCGGCCATACTGTGGCGGGAGGACTTGTCATCTCACTTCCTGCAGAAAACAGGTTTATGCTCAACGGTGAATATTTAATTGGATTTAGTGAAATCCCTGTGGGTCTTTTTTTGCCGTCAATTTACATTGAGGTCATAAAAGATTTCGTGTCTCCTCAATTCGTTAGAGATGTTTTTGAGGGAAGGATGTTTTCACCAAAAGAGGCTTTAGAGGTTGGTATTGTTGATGGTGTGGCAGACTCCAAAGCAGAGCTTAGAAATATGGTTTTGAAAAGGGCTGACCAAATTCTTTCGCTTCCCAGAAAGGCTTATTTGGACTCTCGGTTGAACATGAGAAGGTTAAGAAAAGAGCAGCTAAAAAGATTTTTGGATAGGGATAAAAATATTCTAAACCCAGAAGTTATGGAGAGGGATATACCTGCTGTGATGAAGAGGATAGTGGAAAGGGTGATAAACAAAAAGAGATAGGTTGCCGATGTCTAACCGTTTTTGATGTAAAAGAAAAGCTCAGGTTTTGTTTTGAAGTTCCCAACGAAAATTAGGTATAGTTTAAGGTTGCTTATAGAGATAAAAAGCAGCAAAAAGCCAATAACATTGAAAGAGGTTTCCGAGAGGACACATATATCTGAGGGCTATCTCAAGCAGCTTGCTGCCACATTGGAAAAGCAGGGTGTTATTAAGGGTAGGAAGGGACCAAACGGTGGTTATTCTATAGTCAACCCAGATTTCACATTGAAGGAGCTTATTGATGTATTCACAGGGGGCGTGAAGTTAGCCCCCTGTGTTGATAGTGAATATAGATGCGAACTCTCAGAGAGTTGCAGGGCTAAGGATGTGTGGTCTGAACTGAGCAGCTCCATAAACTCAATGTTTAGCTCTATCAAGCTAAGAGATTTTTAGAAGTTAGACCTGGATAACCTTTATTCTATCCGTTTCCAATTTTTCGTTTAAGGTCTTCTCTATCATATACCCGGTAAACATAGCTGCATTGCAGGTGGAACATGTTCCGAAATACTTAATCAAAACCTCAAATTCTCCGTTTTTATTTTCCCTGACATCTACAAGCTCAACGCTTCCACCGTCCATCGCAAGAATTGAGCTAACATCCTCTTTCAAAACCTTTTCTATGCTCTTAATCTTGTTTAGGTGTGTCATCTCGTCAAACTTTTTGCTTTCCATCTGTTTTAATAGTGCCTCTTCCTCCATCTGCTTGTTGACCTGTTCAATTATATCGACAAGGTATATGGGTCTCTCCTCATGTCCTCCGGGCTTCACACAGCTTTTGCAGTACTTACCGGCATCGGTGTACTTCTGGAGCTCTTCAACCGTTTTCACCTTGTGTTTTCTGACTATCTCTTCAATTTCTCCCTTTGTCACCCTTGCGCATTCGCATACAATCTCACTGTTCTTTATCTTTTCAGGGTCAACACCTTTGTATTTTGATGCAGCTTCAATGATTACATCGTAAGCCATAACGGAGCAGTGCATCTTTTGTGGTGGAAATGCTGGTTTATCTGGTTCATCCCTGAGAGCTTTTTCCACATCAAGATTGGTGATTTTCATCGCCTCGTCTACTGTTTTTCCTATGGTAAGCTCCGCCATGACATCACTGCTCGCAATGGCTGTGCCACATCCAAACGATTTGAATCTTGCATCGATTATTTTGTCTGTTTTGGGATCAACAAGCCAGTATAGTCTAACGGCGTCTCCACACGCCTCGCTGCCAAAATCAGCTACTACAAGCTTTGCATTTTTCTTTTTGGCATCCTCTTCTGAAAATTCCCCTAAAAACCTCGGATTGCTCATTCTATCTATAACTTTATTGGAGTACTCCTCCCAGATATTTCCTGTAATTAAATCCGCTCTTGCCATAAGCCCTCCTAACTTGATTTTACCTTTGCATAGGTCATTGATATATTTCTGAGTTTATCTACGATATTTGGCAGTTTTTCTATCACATAGTCTATCTCCTCTTCCTTTGTAAACCTGCTTAGTGAGAAGATTATGCCTGTGTGTGCTATCTCTGGGTCTTCTCCCAAAGCTTCCAATACTTCGCTACCCTCAAGTCTTTCAGATGAACAGCTACTGCCGGTTGCAGCGTAAATTCCCGCTTGATTTAGTTCCCACAGCATAGCTTCGCCTTCTATTCCCCTAAACGATGCAATGACTGTATTTGGCAGTCTAAATCTTTTATCAACATAACTTTTGGTGTCGGGGATTTTTAGTATGGCTTCCTCAAGTTTGTCTCTAAGTTTGGATACCTCAAAATACATCCTGTCTAAATTCTTATTGGCAAGTTCCATAGCTTTTGCCATAGCCACACGATACCTGCTGTGTTTATGCTTCCGCCCCTCTTTCCACCCATCTGATTGCCTCCGTGGATTAAGGGGATAAAAGGAGCACCGTTTTTTACATGCAGTCCGCCAACCCCCTTGGGACCGTGAAATTTATGGGCTGAAAATGTAAAATAATCCACACCCAATTCAGACACATCGACTTTTGCTTTTGATATTGCCTGAGCGCCATCACAGTGAAAGGGTATTCCATGCTTCTTTGCAATTTCCCCTATCTCTTTTATTGGTTGTATAGCGCCACTTTCGTTGCTTGCAAAGAGAACTGATATTAGGGCTGTATCGTCCCTTATGGAGTCTTCAAGCTCTTGAGGGTTTATTCTACCATTTTCATCGGTATAAAGGTATGTTACCTCCATGCCGAATTTCTTAGTGAACGCACACGGAGCTTTGATTGAGCTGTGCTCGGCAACTGTGGTTATTATATGTTTCTTTTCACTGCCCAATAGATAGTTATGCAAGAATGTCTTTATAACTGCATTGTTGCCCTCTGTGGTTGATGATGTGATTATAATGTCATCTTCATCTTTTGCGCCTATGGCAGGATACATTACATCGTATGCTTTGCTTAAAAGTTTCCTTGTCTCTATCCCTTTCTGGTAAATTGAATTTACATTACCGTAAAATTTTTCATGCTCATGGTAAACCTCTCTAACCTCATCGTCCATCGGTGTGGTGCTGTTGTTGTCTAAATAGACCTCCATCTGCCACCTCCTTTAAAAAAGTTAGTAAAATTATAACTAATTTAATCAAACTGTCAAGCCTATATATTTATATCTGTTTTTGTTCTTAGACTTTTTTAAGCAATAGACCAGTAAGGTAGAGTGAAGATGGGATATTTATTAAAAATGGGTGATCTACATCTTGCTTTAAAAACGAGATAAGCTCAAGCTCACACTCCACCTTCTGGCTGCTTGTTTTTACAACTTGAAGTAGTTGCTCAAAACCGATGGCATTAGAACAGCTAAAGATGGCTATGTGTCCATTTTGCTCAAGTAGCCTTAAAGCGTTAATTGTGATAAATTTCAATCCATTAATTGCGCCTTTTAAAGCGTTTTTATTCTTGGCAAAGGCTGGCGGGTCTATAATTATCAGGTCATACCTTTCCTTTTCGCTTTCTAAGAACTTAAACACATCCATCTTTACTGTGTCGTAATTTTCTATGCCGTTCAGAGCACAGTTTTTTTCAACGAGCTTAATGGCTTTTTCCGAAACATCGACAAACTTTGTATATTCTGCTTTTGCGTATATACCAAAACCACCACTGAAGGAGAACAAGTCCAGTGTTCTTCTGTTTCCATACATTGAGGCTATCTGTCGGTTTTTTCTTTGGTCTAAATAAAACCCGGTTTTCTGAGAGCCTTTTAAAACTGCTTTAAATAACCTACCGTTCTCTTCAACTATGAACTCATCATCAATGTTTCCATAGAGCAGTTTGTCTTCGACAGGCAATCCCTCTTTTTCCCTTACCTTGTTTGCTTTCTCAAAGATTCCGTTAGGTTTAACGGATTTTATAAGCTTATCAACTACAAGAGCTTTTAGTCTATCCATGCCTGCAGTATCGAATGAACAGATTATATTTTTTCCGTATCTGTCAACTATTAAACCCGGTAGGCCGTCAGCCTCAGAGTGAATAAGCCTCACGCTGTTTGTGTTTTTTATCTGGTCTCTTTTTCTTATGGCTTTTTCAATCCGTCTTTCGATGATTTGCTCTATGTCTGAGTTTTTTAGAGGGTAAAACTCTATGACTCTAAATGTTATTTTGCTTTTCGGGTTGACAAACCCTATTGCTAACTTTTTTCCCCTGTGGGTTAAAACTGCAATACTACCTGCCTCTGCATCTCCTTTTATTGTTTTTATCTCCCTGTTGTAAATCCACACAGCCCTTTGCCCTATCTTATTTAAAGCCGTACTTTTTATTTCAACCTCTACCACCGGCCACCCAACGATTTGTAAAGTTTTACCTCACTTATCAGGTAGTTTAGTTTTGATTGAATAACGCTGTTTTCTGCATTCAACAGTATAAGCTTTTCGCTCAGAAGAGTTCTTCTATCGATGAGACCGTTTTTATAAAGCTTTTCTTTGATTGAGTATATGTTCCGCTCACTATCCAAACTTTGCTCGTTGTTAATTAGGTTTTTTTTGGCTGAATATACAGATATCAGACTGTTGTGAATATCAAGAAACGCCTCTCTAACAGTTTTTATATAATTTATAGCCGCCTGTTTTTTCCTGATTTTTGCCAGTTTCACACCCTTTTTTATTCTTCCAAACTCGAATATGGGTTGAACAAGCTCGAGTGCAAGATTCCAGAATTTGGCGTTTGGTACTATGAGTTCATGGAACTTTTCACTCTCGTATCCATATTGACCTGTAATTGTTATGTCTGGAAAGAATTTTGACATGGCTACTCCAATATTGTAGTTTTCTGCTTTTAACTCATACAGGCTTTTTAGTATGTCTGGTCTTTCTGTTATCACTTTTAAAGGAACAAATGCGGGAAGAGGGAGTGGATTTTGAACATGTTTGCACACTATTTGTTTGTTAAATATGGAGTTTGATTTGCCACCCGTTAAAAACACAAGCTCTCCATTTAGCACCTTTCTTAACTTCTCAAGCTCTAAAAGGTTGTTTCTGGCTAAAGATAGAGCCTTTCTTTGCAATTCAACTTTTGCTTCATTTAGAAGTCCGTTTTTGTAAAGCCTATCTGCTATCTTTAATAGCTCCTCTTCGGTTTTTAAGATGTTTCGGGTGTTTTTAATCTTTATATCTGTTGCACATAGTTGAAAGTATGTGGTTATGAGCTTTGATATTAAAGAGATTTTTACAAATCTTGCGTAAGCCTCTTTACTTAGCAGAATCTGGAGTTGGGCTTTGGTTGTGTTAGTGAGCTTTCCAAAAAAATCAGGTTCGTATGAGACTTGCCCTGTGAGTGTGTAGTTATTGTATGTTCCTGTTGGGTAGGTGTTTTTTGGATATTTACTCCTTGATATGTCCATTTGAGCTGAGACAACGGGCATTAGGTTGGCTTTTGTTATGTCGTATGCCGTTTTAGCCTCTTTTATCTTCTCGCAGGCGAGCATGAGATCTTCGTTGTTTTTGATTGCCTCGTTTACAAGCCTGTTTAATGTTTCATCGTTGAACCTCTTCCACCACTGTTTGGTTATCTTGATTCCCCTTGTTGAGTTGTCGGGGAGATGTAGTTTGGGAAGATTCATCCTTGGTGTGAACGAACACGATGTTAAAACTGCGAATAGAAGCAGAGTCAACAGCTTTTTCATCTTTTAAAAAGCCCTTTTACCCGCATGGTAATGTAGTAGAGTGTAGGTATGAAAAGCACACCAACTGCTGTTGCAAGAAGCATTCCGCTGACAACAGTTATCCCTATAACATGTCTTGCTATTGCACCGGCTCCCGTACTTAAAATTAGAGACATTGAACCTGCTATGAAGGCGGCTGAGGTCATAACTATCGGTCTAAACCTTATTCTTGCAGCTTCGATGATAGCATCTTTCAATGGCATACCCCTCTTTAGCCTCTCTTGGGCAAATTCCACGATTAAGATAGCGTTTTTGGCAGATAGTCCTATCAGGGTGATTATCCCTACTTGAACATATATATCGTTTTCCATGTGGAGAAAGTAAAGCCCTAAAGCAGCACCCAGCACTGCGAATGGTATTGTTAGCAAGATAGATATCGGGGCAATCCAACTTTCGTAAAGTGCCACAAGGATTAAAAACACAAAAATAACAGAGAATATGTATGCGATATTTCCCTTTCTCTGAGCTATCTTTTCCTCAAGGGAAGTGCCTGCCCATGCTATGGAGTATCCTTTAGGCAGAACCTCTTTTGCAATTCTCGAAATGGCTTCCATAGCTTCCCCAGATGTAAAGCGTGGTTTTGCCTGTCCGATAATCTTTGCTGCGGGAAACAGGTTGAACCTCTGAAGTGTTGTTGCCGTTGTTGTTCTTTTTATCTTTATTAGTGATGAAATGGGTATGAGGTAGCCACTTTTTGACCTTACAAAGACAAATCGGAAATCGTTTGTGCTGATTCTGTATGGCCATAGAGATTCCATATTCACATGGAATGTGTGTCCAAAAAGGTTTATATCGTTGACATAGGCTTTACCAAATGTCATTCCGAGTGTGGTGTATATGTCAGATATATTTACGCCGAGGGCTTTTGCTTTAATCTTGTTAACTATTACTTTGTACTGAGGAACATTTGCCATGAGTGTTGTTCTAACACTCATCAGCTCTTTGCTCCTGTTTGCCTTTGATACGAGCCTATTTATAACCTTTGAAAACTCGCTCAGTGTGTCTCCCTTTCTATTTTGGACATACATCTCAAACCCACCAGTCATACTCATGCCCATGATGGGTGGAGGGTTAAAGGCGTAAATAAGCGCATCCCTGTTTCTCAGAAAATCAAAAAGTAGCAGATGGGCTAAATACATTGAACTCTGCTTGAACCCCTTTCTCTTGCTCCAGTCTGTTAGCTCAACAAAGCTGATGGCTGCGTTTGTTTGTGCACCCATAGAAGCAAGGTCTATACCGGCAACAGAGAGCTCGCTTTTTACAAACCTATACTTCAACAGTTGTTTTTCGACCTCATTGTTGAGTACATACTCAGTTCTTTTAAGCGATGTTCCCGGTGGCAGGTAGCTCATTACAAATATTATCCCTTTATCTTCGGGCGGAACAAGGCCAGTTGGCAGTTTTTTTGCAATTCCTACGATAAGCGTGATTACTCCCGCATAGATTAATAGATTGATAAGTGAAATTTTAAGCATAAAGGAGACGGTTTTTGTGAATTTGCCTGTAAGCCAGAGGAATAATCTTTGAAACCACTGGATCGGTTTTGCCGGCTTCATGCTTCCCTTTAGAAGGTTGGCACATAGTGCTGGAGTTAGCGTTAAAGCTACAAGACCCGAAAGTGCCATGGAGATTGAGAGGGTTATTGCGAACTGTTGGAACATCTTACCAGAGAATCCACCAACAAACGCTGCAGGAATAAAGACCGCAGATAGCACGAGGACAATCGCTATTATGGGTGATGTTATCTCCTCCATAGCTTTGACTGTTGCCTCTTTTACTGGTAGGTTTTCCTCATGTATGACCCTATCGACATTTTCTATGACAACAATTGCGTCGTCAACGACAAGTCCTATAGCAAGCACAAGACCGAACAGGGTGAGTAGATTAACCGAGAATCCAAATACATAAAGGCCTGCAAAACTTCCCAATATGGATACAGGTATTGCAAGAACGGGTATGAGCGTTGCCCTTATGTTGCCCAAAAATAGGTAAACCACAACAACTACGAGTATTAAAGCAACAAATAGGGTGTGAATTACCTCATCTATAGACTTTCTAATAAATTTTGTAGGGTCGTACGGTGTGTAGTATTTTATGTCTTTTGGAAAGTATTTCGATAACTCCTTTAGCTTTTCATCAACCTTTTTGGAGACCTCCAGTGCGTTGGCATTGGGGAGAGTAAATATCCCTACAGGTATGGCTTTCTTTCCGTTGAAATATGTTGCAACACTGTAGTTTTCACTGCCCAACTTTACATCTGCAACATCTTTAAGCCTCAAGACCGAACCATCTGGGTTTGCACGGATTATAATGTTCTTGAATTGCTTTACCGTTTTTAGCCTTTCTGAGCCCTTCATTGTGTATGAAAAAACAAAGGTTCTGCCCGTAGGTTGCTGTGCCAACCCCCCTGCTGAGTACTCCTCGTTCTGCTCCTGGATTGCTCTGTAAATATCCATAGGAGTCAGGCTTAGAGCTGCGAGTTTATCCGGTTTTAGCCATACTCTTATCGAGTATCTCCTTTCGCCCCATATAATTGCGTTCCCCACCCCTTTTACCCTTTTCAAATCATCTAAAACATTTACAAGGATGTAGTTTGATAGGCTTTCGAGCGTTCTATTTTTGCTTGTGGACACAAAAGCGTAAGCTTTCAAAAGGTCTGGTGAGCTCTCTCTAACCTGAACGCCGAGCCTGCGAACTATCTCTGGAAGGGTGCCCAAGACATTCTGGATTCTGTTGCTAACATCAATCTTTGCAATATCTGGATTTGTGCCAACTTTGAAGTAAACACTTATTGATAGACTTCCATAAGAGGCTGTGGATTTCATGTATAGCATATTTTTAACACCGTTTATAGCTTCTTCTAATGGTGCGGCAACGGTTTTCAGTATGGTCTGTGCGTCGGTTGAGGGATAAAAGGCATTTACCGTGATCCGTGGTGGTGCAAGTGTTGGGTACTCCTTAACTGGCAAATTTCTCAGGGATAGAATGCCCGCTATTATTATAACGATGGCGATTACCATTGCGAAGCGAGGTCTTTCTATGAAGAAGTTAGAAATCATCGACAGTTTTGCCTACGACAACTTTCATGTTTGGTCTTAGCTTTAACAGGTTGTCAACAGCTACCGTGTCGCCTTTTTTTAAGCCTTTTACTAAAAAGTAGCTTTTATACTCTCCAACAATCTTTATCGGTTTAGGTATGGCTCTATTGTTTACTATCAGGTATACGATTGCACCATCTGTTGTTTGTAGAACAGCCCTCTCGGGAATAATCACCCCTCTCTTTCTGTAAACGCCTTGAAGGGATACCCTGACAAAGGCGTTGGGAAACAGGGAAAAGTTTTTATTCCTGAATACAGCTCTTATTTTTAAGCTCTGTGTGTTTCTGTCGATCTTTTTATCTATGAAGTCTATCTTTCCCTTAATTCTCTCTCCGTTGACTTTTATAATGGGCTTTATATGGTTCTTGTTTGCCTCTATGAGTCCGATGTCGCTGTCAGGAATCGAGAATTCCGCATATATTGGGTCTATCTTAACAACTTCTAAAAGAGGCTCTCCAATTGTAATAAGATTTCCCACATCGACCTTTCTTTCCCTTGCAAATCCAGAGATGGGTGATAACGGTTTCGTGTAGGATAGATAGATTTGAGCAAGCTTTACCTCTGCCTTTAATCTCTTAACGCTCGCCTGTGAGGATTTTAACTGAAATAGCGCATAATCATACTTCTCCCTACTTACAAGGTTCTCTTCAAAAGAGCTCTTTATCCTTGCATAGTTTGACTTTTCGTATTCAAGGTTTGCTTTGGCTGAGCTGAGTGCCGCTTTGAGTTGATTGAGCTTCGCACGATAGACACTTGGGTCTATCAAAAAAAGCGCCTGGCCTTTTTTAACGAACTCCCCATCTTTGAAGAATCTCTTAAGCAAAACCCCACTGACTTGGGCTCTAATTATTACATCCATATAACTTTTTAACCTTGCAGGATATGTTAGCTTTATAGGGATTTTCTTTTTTATTGAGACGGTATATACATCGACTGTTGGTGTGTAGGTAAATCTTTTTGCTTGAGAGCTTGTTGCAAATGCAACTGAGATTAAAATAAGAAGGAATAAGTAGCTTAGTTTTAACCGTATCTTTCTTCTGTCCATCTTGGGATGAGAATATTCAAAGAGTATCTTAAAGTCAAGGGTGAATTACGGTGAAGCCCCATTGACTGTAAACCTGTATATGGCTCAAAATAAACCTAAATAGCTCATCTTTGGCTTCTATGTTTTTTCCGTATGAGATTTCAGCCAGATAGCCCGTTTTAATCTGATTGTATCTATTGGGAATCTCTACAAATTTAAAATTATTCATCTTCGCTATTGATTTAAACAGAATCCCTGCATCAACAACTGAAAGTTTAAGGTAATTTATTATCTGGGATATGTTTATTGCATAGACAGCTGTGTTTTTCTTGAGCGCCTTTGAAAGTTTATTCGTAAGCCTTTTTTCTAAAATCATATATGTTTTGCCGAGTGCCATTGTCTTTGGGTTTCCACCAGCAATCTTAACACCGTTCCTAAACAGATCACCAAAACTTTTAATCCTATTTTCTCCTCTCTTTGAAATACCGAAAACCGGGGTCATCTTTAGGATTTTTTTATACTTCAACACAATTCCCATCCTTTTAGCCATTGTAAAGAACTTCTCATCCAGACACAGGTAAACATCTCCTCTTTTTGAAAGCCTCATCTGCTCAAGTACTTGGCCTGTTCCGCCAGCTATTAAAAAGACCTTGTCTTTGTGAGTTTTATTGAATAGTTTGGCTATTTCAAATGATGGTTTTTTTGCTGCCGCCGAACAGAACCAGTAAAGGCTCGTAGCTTTCGTCTCGGTTGCAACAGTTATAAAAATTAAGAGTACAAAGATGGTTTTCTTTAGCACCAAATGCAACTCTCCCATGTTCTGGATTTGCTCTGCTTGTTTTGGTAAGAATTTTTCATTTTGCAACCTGTCTGTCAATTCTAATCTTGGTTTTGTCAAGATTTGAGCTTTCTATATTATAACTTATAGGTTTTACAATATCAATTAAAAGCCCCTTTCTTGTTTCCAATGAGCACTTTTCCAATTCAAGTTTGCACTCCTCACAGTATATCTGGGGCGGTACTATATTGTTTTCTATTTTACTACCTTTTATGTGTAACTCTGAAAATTCAAAAGCACAGATGCCTTTTTTGTTATTTTTGATATTGCACCTGTTTATATTTAACAGGCTTGCCTTCTGACAATAAATTCCGCAAAAGCCTTCTTTTATATCTGTGTTTTCCAGATTTGCTGATGAGCTATTTAAGTAGATTTGAATCGGTTCTTCATCTCCAACTGTGTTTTTTTCTATGGATGAGTTTTTAAGCTCTAATGTTGAGTTATCTTCTAAATATATGCCACCTGAGTTGGATTTTATTACACAACGGTTTAGATTCACCCTTGAGTCAGCCCTGACAAATAGACCCACACCGCTTTCACAACCCTCAATGGTGGTCTCTAAAAACTCTCCCGTGCTCGATTCCATAATTATGTGATTTGAGCTAAACTCCTTTGAGCCGTTGTTTAACAGTTGGCTCCTTTCTATTCTAATTTTACCGTTTGATGAGTAAATTGCATAACCGCAATTGTTCTCCATCCTACTATCCTTTATTAAAACCATTGACCTTTCTGTTTCAATTAAAGGCGCTCTGTTATCTATGAAAACACAATTTTCAATTGTTATGCTTGAGTTTTCTAACGATAGAAGGCTTACAAATGAACTTTCCGCCCCATTTTTCTCAAAATAGCAGTTTAGAAATGTGCAGCTTGAGTTTTCAAAGCTTGCAATAAACCCATCAAATCCAATGAATTTGCAGTTTGTGAATTTAATCTTTGAGTGTGAAACATCAATGTTTGATCCTCTAAAAACAGTATCTCTCAAATCCAGGTTTTCGTTATAGATGACAAAAGGCTCCTTTAAATAGAGATTTTTCATTTTTCGAGATTGTTCAAAACTCTAATTACAATGAAGATAGCTATGGATATTAACACCACAAGAGCGGTTATGGGAAGGGCGTAGTTCAGTCCAAAAGATGTAAATCTGTCGTATATCAATACAGGTGCTGTCATTGGATGGTAGGCAATGATTACAACCGCTCCAAACTCTCCTATGCCTCTTCCCCACATCATAATTGCACCATTCACAATATCCTTTCGTGCAAGGGGTAGTGATATTTTGAAGAATGTGTGAAGGGGGGATGCACCGAGGCTTCTTGCGACAAACTCAACTCTCTCATCGACCTTTTTGAAACCCTCTTTTGCTGAATTTATTAAAAAAGGAGAAGAGACAAACATCATGGCAATTAGTATCCCGTAGGGTGTATCGAGAAACGAGATTCCTACTTTTTTAAAGAACTCACCGAGATAACCATTTGCTTGAAACACCATAAGAAGTGCTATACCTGCAGCTACATGTGGGATCATAACAGGTATGTCCACAACAGCCTCAAGAACTCCTTTAAAGGGGAATTTTGACCGTGCAAGCAGGTATGCAAGGGGTACTCCCAGTATTAAAACTAAAATTGTGGCAAAAAAAGAGAGCTCTATGGATAGAAGTATTGAACTTACAATCTGTCTATCTTTTAGTGAGTGGATGTATTGAATAGGGGTGATTCCCGTTAAAATGCTAAAAACTGGGAGAAATAGAAATATCAATATGACAAGAGAGAGAGGTAGAAACAGAGCTTTCAACTTCATTTTTCAAACACCACCATATCATTTTTTTTAAACCCTACCTTAAACTGTTTTGGAGGTTTTTCCCTGACAAATATGTAGAAGAGCTCTGATTTTGCTCTAACCTTTGCAAGAAATCCCGCCTCTTTTTTTATTAGTGAAACGAGCTCCACATCGAGCTTAAAATCGCCACAATCACCGACACAGATATTGTAGGGTGAAACAGAAAATAGCATGTCTTTAAGTCCAACGAGCTTTCCATCTAATATGTTTTTATAGCCTAAAAATTTGGCTACAGCTGAGTTTTTGGGATTTTTGAGTACATCCCCTGTTTGTCCAAATTGGAGCAGTTTACCGTTTATCAAAACTCCACATCTGTTTGAAAGGTTCAGAGCTTCTTTCAGGTTATGTGTTACATAGATAGTTGTAAGGTTGAACTCTTTGTGAATGTCTCTTATGAATTCAAGGAACATGTACCTGAAACCAAAGTCAATTGAGGAGAGAGGTTCATCAAGTAAAAGGAGCTTGGGTTTTGAAAGAATTGCCCTTGCTATTGCTACTTTTTGTTTTTCTCCTCCCGACAGGCTTTTTGGCTTTCTTAAAAGGAGCTTTTCAAGGTCAAACTGTTTGACAAGTCTATTGAAAAGGTTTATGTCCCTGTTTTTTGGGAAGAGCAAGTTCTCTTTAACACTCATATGCTCAAACAGCATGAAATCTTGATATACAAGGCCAATGCCCCTTTTTTCTATGGGAGTGTTGGTTATGTCTTTTCCTTCTAAAATGATTTTACCTTTTGGTTTGTGAATGCCTGTTAGTGTCTCAAGGAGAACTGTTTTCCCGCTGCCTGTTTTTCCGATTATTGCCAAAAAGTCCCCTTTTTCTAAAGAGAAGTTTATGTTTCTGAGTTCAAACGCCCCCTTTTTCAAATGGAGGTTTTTTACTTCAAGATAGCCCATTTTATTGCTCTTTCAATATGTTTGGGTCTCCGAGGATTTTTGGGGGAGTGATAACTCCCTGCCCACACTCTTTCATAATCCTCTGTCCCACTTTTGAGAGAACAAATTTAACAAACATAACAGCACCCCTTTTATTTGGAGGAGAGTTTTCGTTTTGTGGGATTGTCAGGCTGTAAATCATGGGTTTTCCCTTAACAGTAATGTATTTTTTGGGGGACGCTCCTTCTATTTTAAAGGAAACAGTCGAGTAAAAGCTCTTGTATTTAAATGAACTAAGGGAGATTTGAGGAGGAAGCTTTATGTATTTTAGGTGGTGCTGTATAGCCACAGATTTGTATAGAAATATATAGTCCACAAGGTGCAGTTTCAGGAGTGCCAAAAGGTCTGTTTCTTTTGGTCTTACTATAACTTTCCCTTTTTTCTCCATTCCTACGGTGTAGAAGTTAGGATAGCCAAACAAGTTTTTAAAAAATCCCTTTATGTGGTAGTACTTTTCTGCGAGTTTTACAACAAGCATAGCCCTGTAGCCACACGGATCGTCGTTGGGGTTTGAGTGTCCAATGATTACATCTTTTTTCATCAATATGTATGGCCAGTTTTTAGAGTTTATTGCTTTTGAATATCGAGATTTATCAGTATACACTAAAGCCATCTCGTTTGTGGCGAAAAGGGCATTGAACTTTGCATTACCAGTTTTTATCAGGAGGTTGTTTATTACCTCATAGTCAGCGGATGCCATAACATCGCAAGGTTTGTGGAGATCTACGATTTTTCTTGCTGCCATAACGGAGCCACTTGGTTCTCTTTCAACTATAAACTCTGGATGTCTCTTTTCAAAGGCTATTGAGATTTTTTTAAATGGAACGGATAGGCTCCCGGCGTGAAAGATTCTTATAATCTCTTTTGCATAAACCTGATTTAAAGCAAGTGAGTAAAAAAAAGCAAATACCACTATAAAGAACTTTCTCATCAGTAAACCCCCACTACAACATTTATTGCATTGAAGATCGCAAGAACACAATCATCTGATTTTAATTCGAGCCTGTTTAAAGATTCGTTTGTGATAGTGGACACAAGTTCTGTGCCTCTTTCTGTTTTCAGTATGATTTCACTATTAACTGCGCCTACAACGATTCTCTCAACCATTGATGGCAGAATATTCTCACAGCTTAATGCAGCTACTCTATCTTTGCCTATCAAAATCGAGGACGCTTTTATGAGGAAAATTGCGTCTGTGTTTTCTTTGACCTTCAGTGTTCTCAAACTGTCGAGTGTTATTGATGCAAACATGGTGTCTCCATTTTCTGTTTCGGCTTCAAGCAAGGCATATATGTTTCCCCCTGTTATACGCTTAATTTTCACAGGGATCTGGTTTCTTGCGCTTGTTCTAACAAACTGCCTTTTTAGAAGCTTTTTGACCATATCCTCCGTTTCTTCGTCAACATAACCTAAAAGCCACTCTAAACTTCTTCCTAAGCTGTTAAGAGCTTCCAATATTTCAATGCCAAAGGGAGTAAGGATTGCAGTTTCTTTGCCTTTGCCCCCAGCTTTTGTCTCTATTAGTTTCTTCTTGAATGCTTTGTTAATGCTCGTTGTGTAGTTCCAGACTGTTTTATAGCTCAGATTTAAGGCTTTAGCTGTCTCTGTAAGAGAGTGTGTCTTAGCCAGTTTATCTATAATCTTTCTCTCTCTGCTCTCTGGATTTACAAGGTTCTGCAAAGTTTTCAATTTTAAGCTTTTCTCCCTCATTATGAAAAAATTTTACATAATTAAGCAGTGTTGTCAATTGCTTAAAGTTTTGACTGTTGTTTTTTAAAAGGATAATATTTTTTTGATGTGTATAACTGTTTTTGCCCTGAATGCACATCCGAACTATAAGCTTATTATGATTTTTAACAGGGATGAGGATAAAAGCAGGGAGTCTGAGCCGATACACTGGTTGAACAACAACATACTGGCAGGCATGGATGAGAAGGAGGGTGGCAGCTGGTTTGGTATTACAAGGCGTGGCAGGATAGCATACCTTACAAACTTTAGAGATCCAGAAAGTTTTGATGAAAATAAAAGGAGCAGGGGACTTATAGTTAAATCGTTTTTGAACTCTGAAGAGAGCTCGGTTGATTTTCTAAACAGGTTGATGGATGAGGTGTATGAATACAATCCGTTTAACTTAATTGTAGGTGAAAGTCCAGAAAGGTTGTATTACTTTTCAAGTGTGAATTTGAATATTGTTAAGATTGAGGATGGTGTGCATGGATTGAGCAACGGTTTGATTGACGAGCCTTGGCCAAAGGTTGAGAAGCTAAAAAAGGGTTTTAAGGAGGTTATCAACGAAACAGAGATAGATGTAAATAGACTGTTCGATATTTTATCTGATAGGGAGAGCTTCCCTTTTGAGATGTTGCCTGACACTGGGGTTGGTGGCGAGCTTGAGGTGAAACTCTCTCCAATTTTTGTGGATTTTAATGGCTATGGAACAATCTCTTCAACTGTTTTACTGGTTGACAAAGATAACGGCGTGGCATTGAGAGAAAGAAGATTTGTTGAGCCAAAAACAGACCTTATTTATAAATTTAAGATTGCAGGTTAGGTGTTTTATGGAGCTTTCAAGGTTTATAGAAAATGCGTATATTAAGCCTGTCCCAGATATACAGATTTTAATTGGTAAGTTTTTTTTGCACCCCATATACAAGCTTAAAAACCTGAAGATAGATATTGAAGGAGTTGAAAAAATACCTGAGCATCCAGTAATCTTTGCAATGAACCACACCGATAGGTATAACTACTGGCCATTTATGTATAAACTGTGGCGGTTGCATTTAGAGGGGAAAATTAAGTATCCATATATAACGGTTTGGGTAAAGGGTAAGTATTTTGAGAACAGGTTTATTGCCTCTTTTATGAGGCTAAGCGGGACTATCCCAGTCCCTTCTAAGGGCTATCTTGTGGTTAAGGATTTTTACAAAACATACGGTTCAAAAGTAGAACTTACCGATGAAGAGCTTGTTATGCTGCTTGATTATGTTGCTGGCAGGAAAGAGCTTGAGTACATTAAGGCTTTGGCAAGAAGAGAGGTTTATGACTTTTTGACTACTCCCCATGGAGACTTTGACCCTGAGAGATATGGTAGTTATAGGGATTATATAGAGGTTGTATTTACAGAGATGATGAAAAAGGTTCTCGAGTTAAACAGAGATGCTATTTTTAACAAGAAGCTTAATCTACTTGTTTTTCCAGAGGGTAGAAGGTCAAAAAAACTCACAAGGGGAAAGCCAGGTTTAGCCCAAGTGGCTTTAGCTTTGGATGTTCCTGTTGTTCCTGTGGGGTGTAATGGTTCAGATAAGGCGTACACAGGTAATCTACCTTTTCCAAAAGCCAATAAGAAAATCGTTTATAGAGTAGGGGAGCCTATAGATTTTAAAAAGGTTTCTGATGAGTTTGACATAAAAGAAGATTTTGTTCCTTTTACACCCCAAACCAAAAAGCTTCAGGGGGTTTTCAACAGGGCTACAGAAATAGTAATGGAGAGAATTTACAACCTGTTGGATGAAGAGTATAGGGGTGATTTTAGGGATAGGGATGCTGCAAAGGTTTCAACCTTTATTTAATATTTAATGTTGGGGGGGTTATGGCTGAATTTGAAATAGAGAGGAAATTTTTACTTATACCCATCAAGGTTGAGTGTTTTTTGAAAATGAACGGTTTTGAGTATGAGGTTTTGGAGATTGAGCAATTTTATATAGAAAGAAAGGGAAAGCTTGGCAGGATCAGGAAAGTGAACGATAGGCACTTTTTAACCTTGAAAAAGGGTGAAGGGCTTGTGCGTGAAGAGTATGAAGGTGAGATTGAACGCTCCGTTTTTGAAAATATTTTGACAAAAGATAAACCCGTTGGCGCTCTTAGTAAGTTGAGGTATAAGGTTTCTGTTCGTGGTTATGAGTATGAAATAGATGAATTTAAGGGAAATCTTGATGGTCTTGTTATGTTAGAGATTGAATTTGATTCAGAGGCTGAGGCAAAAAGTTTCGAATTGGAAGAAAAATTCGAGAAACTTGTTTTGAGGGAAGTTACGGGTGAAAATGCCTTTTTAAATGAGACAATAGCGATTAAAAATCTTGAGGGCGATTTTTCGTGCGAACACATATATAAAAGCGTTTGAACTGTTATGAGAAGGCTACATCTAAAAACATCATAACAACAAACCCCAGAATTGTTCCTATAGTAGCTAAATCTTCATTGCCACCACTCTGAGATTCAGGGATTAACTCCTCTACAACAACATATATCATGGCACCTGCTGCGAACGATAGGGCAAAGGGTAGCATATTTTTGAATACAACCACCGATGCTGCTCCCAAAACTGCACCTAAGGGTTCAACAATTGCAGATAGCGCCCCAAGTAAGAAGCTTTTAAATTTGGTGTTTCCCTCTTTTAGAAGGGGGAATGAAACAGCCATACCTTCAGGGAAGTTCTGTATGGCTATGCCTATTGTCAGAGTGATAGCCCCTATAAAGGTGGCAGCTTTCATTGTCTCAATACTACCAAAGGCAACTCCAACAGAGATACCCTCTGGAAAATTGTGAATGGTAATGGCAAGTATTAGGAGTGTTGTCTTTGATAGTTTTGTCTTTAGCCCCTCAACCTTTTTCATTGGCATAAAAAGGTGCAAATGTGGAACGATTGAATCTATTACTTTCAGAAATAGGCCACCCGCAATGAAACCAAAGGTTGCAGGAAGCCACTTTGGAAGGCTCAACTGTTCTGCAAGCTCTATTGATGGAAGCAGCAGTGAAAAGAAACTTGCGGCAACCATAATTCCCGCCGAGAAACCGAGGGAGCTATCCAGTATTTTTCTGCCCATCTCTTTTTTTATGAAGATAAGGGCGGCTCCGAGCGCTGTTACAAACCATGTAAAGAGACCGGCAAAGAGTGCCTGTATTATTGGAGACATATTTGCTGATTCTATCGTTTTTACAAGTTCACTCACTGTTTTTTGTCCTCTTTTAAATAACCTACAACAGGGAATTTTTTGATAAATTCCTCCCCGTGGGGGGCACTTTTTAGGTCTTCCGTTAAATCCAAACCGGCACTGTGGAGTGCCTGATGCTTTCCATTCTTCCAGAGAAAGCTCCCGCTGACATCGTAAACATATCCTTTGTAGCCTATCAATATGGGTTTGTTGTCTTTTCCGTCAAACTGTTTAAGCTCAGATTTTGTGAACGCCTTCATTTTAAAAATAAAGAGGGGCACGGAGCCCCTTTGTTTACTTTAAGAATTTTGATACAAATGGGGAACTTTCCCCGCGTCTCATAAAGTGTCCAGATGGTCCTTCCCCTAAAAACTCTGAGAACCAAGACTCATGCTCGATTTCCTCGTTTAGGATTGCAAGTGCAAGGTCGTAAGTTCTATGGTCTTTTCCAAATGTCATGTTGCAAATTTGAGTATATCCCCTTACAGCGCACCTTTCCGCATCTACAAGAACCTTCAGAATCTCTTCAGCCGTTGGATTTTCTGGCAGGCTGGCAGGTGGGCAGGCTGATATGTCGTGAAAATCATTCATGTTGTATGGTAATTTTCCGCCCAATTCGTAGATTCTCGGGACAAGGGCTTCGAAGTGATTTCTATCTTCAATTCTTGCAACCTCCGCGATCTCTTTCAAAGTTTCCCCTTCCATTCCAATCAGGTTTGTCCTGAGGATAGTGTAGTAATAGTAAGTTGTCAACTCTGCTGCTGCATTTTTTGTTAATAGTTCTAACAGTTTTTCAACATCCACACCTGATCTTTCTACCATCTCTCTTGCTACCTTTGCCATTTTTACACCTCCTTAAGCAAAGTTAAACTATTATAAAATGATATTTTCTATTTGTCAAGAAAATATTTTAAAAAATTATTATTAGAAATTGCTAAATTTCACTTGACTGTTCTCGACTTTATTGATAAAAGTGTTTTAAACTCCGAGTCTTAAAACCTAAGGCTTATCTGCTATGGTTTTAAGACCGATAGGGTATAAGTGGAAACGCTTATGCCTCCCGTGTTTGGAAAGGAGGTTTTTTGTTTCCTCATGATCAGGTTTCCTTAAAACTCATATCTCTGGAGGTAAAAATGGGAATTTTAGAAGAGGCTCTCTCTAAATTTGAGGAAATTGTTAAAAGGAAAGGTCTTTTGAATGAAAGGGTCGTAATAAAGATGAGACCTTTAAGCCCAAAAGAGGCAATAGGTGTTCCAGAGAGGAAGGATTTTCCCATATTAAAGGGTAAAGAGGTGCTTGTTGAGGCAAGTTTCTCAGGCTCCAAGGGTCAGGCTTTTACGGATGAGCCGAGTGATTTTGAGGGAAGCATATCTGATGTGCTTTCCCTTGATTTGAGTTCAAGTAGGAATAGAGCAGTTGTTGTTGCGTCTCTGAACGCTGTATTAAGGCATTTAAATATTGTGAGAAATACAGTGCATTGCAAAAATAGTGAGCCTGAGGAGTGCGGCAAGGAGATGGCTTATAGATTTTTCAAGAGGTGGGGAGAGGATATGACTGTTGGTCTTGTTGGTTTGCAGCCAGCAATTGCTTCAAACCTGATTAGGAGATTTGGCAGGGAGCATGTACAGATAGCCGATTTGGACAAGGATAATATAGGAAAGGATTTTGAGGGTGTAAAAGTGCTGGATGGAAGGGAACATGCTTTTGATGTGGTTGCGAACAATTTTTTGGCTTTAATAACAGGCTCCAGTGTTGTTAATGGTACAATTGACGAGTTGATTCGCGTTTCAAAGATGGATAACAAAAATAGGATAGTTATTTTTTATGGAACAACAATAGCGGGTGTCTCCTACTTGATGAATTTGAACAGGCTCTGTTTCAGATCACACGATGATTGATATTAACCTTAAAAAATGGTTTAGTAATTTTAATATAGATGTATCTTTTAGTTTTAAACAGTTGAGAAATGTGCTTTTTGGCGTTTCAGGGAGTGGTAAATCCTCTATATTAAAAATGATAGCTGGTTTTTTTGCTCCTGATAGTGGGTATATAAAGGTGGGTAATAAAGTTTTTTTTGATAGAGATGGAAAAATCAATTTGCCTATTTTTAAGAGGGGTGTTGGCTACATTCCTCAGGAGTATACACTCTTTCCACACATGACTGTTGAAGAGAACATACTTTACGGTGTCAGGGTTAGGGGTTTGAATCTGGATAGGGTTAGGTTTAATTTTTTGGTAGAGAAGGCTGGGCTCAGGGGGCATTTGGACTTATATCCCAATGAGCTTTCAGGCGGGCAGAGACAGAGAGCCTCACTTGTTAGGTCTATAATTGTTTCTCCTAACATTTTACTGTTAGATGAGCCTTTTACTGCTTTGGATAGCTCGATAAGGGTGGAGATGTATGAACTGCTTACAAGTATTGTGGATAATTTAGAAATTCCAACTATATATGTTAGTCATAACCTTGAAGAGGTTTATGAATTTGCCCAGGAGATTGCTGTTATAGATAACGGAGTAGTTTTGAAGTGTTCAGACAGAGACACCGTCTTTTCAAATCCGGTGAATCCAAAAATGGCGAGACTTTTAGGCTATAAAAATGTACTCAAAGTGGATAGGGTAGTTGGGAATAGAGTTTTTATAGATGAGCATATAATTAAGGTAGAAAAACCCGTTCCGCAGGCAGATTTTTTGTTTATCAGAGCAGAGGATGTTTTGTTATTAAGGCGAGATACAGATATTTCTGATAAAGAGAATGTGATTGAAGGGAAAATCGTTAGCATGTATTCTGGTGTAAGCTCTGTTTGCTTAAAGATAAAAGATGGTTCTCTTTTAGTTTACGCCAGGGTGTCGAAACATGTTGCTAAAAAGATGGAGCTTAAGGTTGGTTGTGATGTTCTGGTTTCTCTAAAGAAAGAGGCAATACGCATTGGGTGGATGAGTTGAAACTTACAAAGCTATCTGCACTCCCAACCGGAATATTGGTTGCATTTGTTCTTTTAGTAGTTGTTTGGGGCTTTTGCTCTGTTTCTCCGTCGGATTTTTTGACCCTTTTTAAAGATAAGGAGTTTATTAGTGCTGTTGTTTTTGGTCTCAAGACTTCGTTTGTGGCAGTTCTGTTTTCTTCCATTTTTGGAATACCTGCCGGTTTTCTCCTTGCAAGAAACAGCGG
This sequence comes from Desulfurellaceae bacterium, assembly GCA_015486965.1. GTDB lineage: Bacteria > Campylobacterota_A > Desulfurellia > Desulfurellales > Hippeaceae > Hippea. The sequence continues at coordinate 2,408 of WFQQ01000129.1, read as the reverse complement.
AGTTCTATCTAAAATTTCAGATGTTATGTTTGATCTGCCCATTGTAATACCACCTCTCGTCGTTGGTGTTCTCCTGCTCAATGTTTTTAATTCATCTATAGTTAGCGATATATACTCTTTTGTTTTTACTTTTTATGGGGCTTCCATTGCCCAGTTTTTTGTGGCATTTCCCTTTACCGTGAAATCTTCTAAGTCTGCTTTCGAGCTTATTCCACCTGTTTATGAAAGAATTGCCATGACACTTGGCGCTGGCTACTTTAAATCTTTCTTTGATACAACATTCAGACTTGCATTTGATAGTATAGTCTCTGGTTTGATTTTAAGCTGGTTAAGGAGCTTGGGTGAGTTTGGTGCCACGCTCATAGTTAGCGGTGGCATTGCTTATAAAACTGAGAATATTCCCATAAATATCTACCTTAAAATTACCGAAGGAAATTTTAAAGAGGGGCTTGCAGCAAGCCTTTTTGTTATAGCGGTCGTTTTTGTTTTCGTTCTTTTAACCAAATTTTTGTTCAAAAATAGGAGGTTTACCCCATAGTTTTTTCAAACTCTTCCATATCTTCCTTTCTACCTACACAGATAAGGGTGGAGCCTTCCTCTATAATATCGTCTGCCTTAGGGTTAAAAATTGTTTTCTTATCTTTTGTTATGATTGCTATGATTATTATGTTGTACTTGCTTCTTATGTCTGTGTCTTTTATCTTTTTATTGGCATATTTTGAGCCTTTGCTTATGTAGAACTCCCCTATCTCTATTGTTTGGTCTGACTGCATAACAATCGATACGAATTCAGCTGTTCTTGGTGAAATGAGCATCCTCGATATATCGTATCCACTTGATTGGTAGGGAGAAATTGTCTTTGCTCCTAATCTTATAAACTTTCTCACAGACTCCTCAGAATTTGCCCTCGCAACTGCTAATATATCTTTATTTTCATCTTTTGCAGTTATGAGGGCGTATAGGTTATCTGCGTCTGAGTCCATAACAAGTGCTATTCCCTGTGCCTCTTTTATTTTGGCTTTTTTTAAAATCTCTTCGTCTGTTGCGCTGCCAGTTATTGTAAGGTAGCCTTCGTTCATTGCCTCCTGGGCAACCTCTGGGTTTTCTTCTATAACAACAAACGGTTTTTTAAATCTTTCCATCTCCTTTGCAACAACCTTTCCCACCCTACCATAACCGCAGATTATAAAATGGTTTGTGAGTTTCTGTATCTTTTTCTCCATAATCTCCTCCAAACTTAACTTCATTTTTATAATTCTATCTGTGAATGCACTTGAAACAATACCTGTCAAGAGTGCTATGCCAGAGATTCCCATTATCATAAGAAACGATGCCACTATTCTCCCTATGGTGGTTTTTGGGATGATGTCTCCGTACCCAACAGTTGTGAATGTAACTATGCTCCACCACACTGCATCCATTATTGTCTTTATCTGTGGATTTTTCTCGTTTTCAACTATGAACAGGATTATAGATGATGCCAGGATAAGAAATGTGAACAGGATGAATACCAAGGATATCTCAAACCTCTTCTCTTTTAAGCCCTCCACAACCTCTCTTGCGCTTTTGCTGAATCTTGCCCCTTTCAGCACACGGGATACAGCTATCATGACTCTATATGGATAGGGAAGCCAGCCGTATGGAATTACGCTCAATATGTCTATAACAGTTGAAAAAGAAAAAATATAAGATGCAAGGTACTCCTTTAAGGTGTTTGAGTTTTCAAATATCATTATGCTTCTTATAACTAAGTCAAAAGCTAAAAAGAATATAGCCACATACTCTAAAATTTTGTAGATATAGGGTGAACCTATGTAGATTGGAATTGCTTTATCGTATCCTATTATTGAAAGCAAAGAGAGTCCGCATATAAACTGCATAAAGAGTCTGTACAGTTTTGAGGTTTTGTTAGAACCGTAGAAAACTTCGCCGATATTTATCTTCTCTGTAATTCTTTCCTTGAGTTTCACGGTTAAATTATACAAAAACGCCTTTTTATTTGAAAGTTTTATGGTAAAGCAATATAATTTCACCCCATGAAGGTTCATGCAGAGTGCTATCAATGTTTCATAGGTCAGGCTATACGATCGGCTAAGTTTCACAGAAGCGATAGATACGGTTTACTCGAACCCGTTAAAAATGTTGTAAGGGTTCTTCAGGATATTGATGTTGAAGTCCCGCCGCCTTTGATAAGCGAAGATGTCTATGGAACAATTAAGAAAACCCTTGGCATAGAAGACCCGTATGCTGAGATTAAAAAGAAGTACAACGATATAGCGTTGAGCTATGAAGAGTTTATGAAAGATGAGATAGAGAACAGTGAAAATCCATTACTTTTTGCAATAAGACTTGCTTTAGCTGGCAATATCATAGATTTTGGTTCCCAGATAAAGAGTTTTGATCTTGAG
>WFQQ01000128.1 GCA_015486965.1 Desulfurellaceae bacterium | reverse complement strand
AATATAAACTTGGCATCCATAAAGCCAATAGTCAAAAAAATAAGCATTTTGGATTTGAAGCACGTAACTTTGTTTGCAAAAGGTATTTCCTATAAAGACGCTATATTGGAAATTTTGAAACCTAATGGTATAAACGTTGCATTTGACAGCAATTTAGATAGTTATGTTAATAATCCTAATATAGATGTGGCTTTGGATAATGTTACTATGAGAGAGGCGTTGAATACTATCACAAAAATTGTTGGTGTTGCGTGGCAAGATAGAAACGGAACTGTTTGGATAACGCCATTTGAGACAAAGGTTTACGATCTTGGACTTTTGGGGATTATAAGGCAATCTTCGACCTCTTTAGGTGGCGATGTTTTGGGACAGGTTAGTGGAGGTTCTTCTGACACAACAACTACTCCCTTAACAGGTGCATTTAATATAAGATCCCAAAGCGCTTCTCAGAAAGGTGATATTTACAAGATTATACAATCTAACGTAAAAGCTATGTTGTCAAAGAACGGTAGCTTAACACTCGATCCCGCGAGTGGAATATTGATTGTTAGGGATAGACCTGAAAATGTTGCTTTGATTGACAGGTATATAAATTCTCTCGTCGCAAGTTTAAATAGGCAGGTGATGATTGAAGCCAAGATTATAGAGATAGAGCTTAACAGTGATTGGAAAGCGGGAATTGATTGGAATGCTTTGATAGAGAATCCGACAATACATCAGGTTTTAAATTTGGGTCAGAAAACTATACAACTGGAAGCAGGTGAGACCTCTAATTTTAATTTTAGTATAAACAGGATCATAAACACACCACATACGCACCTTACTCTGAACGCAGTTATTAATGCTCTTTCTGTTTTCGGACATGTGAAGCTTATAGCAGAGCCCCATTTGAGAGTAATGAACGATCAGCCAGCTATTCTTTCTGTGGGTAGATCGATAAGCTTTATAAAAAGCATTGAGGTTGAAGAAGAAACAACAGGAACTACAACCACTCAAACACCCACGGTTGATATTTCATCTATATTTGATGGTATTGTTTTTGGTATAACGCCATTCATTAGAAAGGATAATACCGTTCTTTTACGCATAGTTCCTATTCAGAGTAAACTGATTTCTTTAAATGATAAACATATAGGTAATGATGTTTATACGTTGCCTCAGGTGGCTTTAAGGGAAGCGAGCACGGTGGTTTCTGCAAGGAGTGGCGATGTGATTGTGCTTGGTGGACTAATATCGCACGAAACTCAGCATAATTATTCTGGTGTGCCTGTGCTTTCTAAAATCCCCATTCTTGGAGGTTTGTTTAAGCAAAAACAGTATATTCACAACAATGTGGAACTTGTGATACTTTTAAAACCTGTTATAGTTCCTTCAAATGAGTGAGCTATACGATGCAATAAAAAAGATAGAAGACAAAGAGAAGAAGCATGATATCCCTGATTTCTCAGTAAAAAAGAGGAATAAACCGCCGTATGTTTTAATTGTTTCCGTTTTAGCTTTTATCGTATTTGCACTCTTAACAGGTTTGCTTATTTTGCATAAGGTTGGAAGAGTTGAAGTAAAAAAGAATAATATCCAAAAACAGTTTGCTGTTAAATCTGCTAAGAAAGTCGTTTTAACTAAAAAATCTGAAACGACTAAGAAGTCCGAAAAAATCGGTAACAATTTGGTTGTAGTGAAAAAGAAGTTCAAGCAAAACAGAAAAGCAAAAGAGGTTTTGGTTTTAAAAAGATCTGTGAAAAAGGCTAATGTTAAAATTAAGAAAAACAATAACATTTACCACAAAAAGCCTTTGGTTAGGGAAAGGAAAGAAGAGAACAAAAAAATCACGAGAATTTCTACTAACAGAGAAACCAAAGTAAAAAAAGTAAGGTTTACTTATAGCATTGGTACTTTACTTGAAGAGGCCGAATCGGGTGATTTTTCTACCTCAGTAAAAGCTTACAAAACCTTGATTAAAATATATCCCAACAATATTTCTTTGTATAACAATTTGGCTGCCGAGTATATTGATGCGGGCATGTATAAAGAAGCTGCTGACGTTTTGAATAAAGCGTTGAACATAAAGGATGATCCGGATATTAGGATAAACCTCGCGATTTGCTACGTGAAATTGGGGCGCTTCGATTTGGCGCAAAAGGTTTTGGAAAATGTGACGCCTCCAGAGAAGGATAAACCTGTTTTTAATGAGCTTTTGTATATTCTTAATCTAAATCGATAAAAATTTCACTTATCTTCTTTTCTCATCTTGACAAATTAGCAAACTGGATTATATGCTGCTAGTGAAGATATACATACTTTTTGTTACAATAAAATTAGCTTTGTAACTGATTTTAATTTTCTCACAAAATTTTCAACAAGGAGGTGGCTTATGGGTGAGAAAATTAGAGTTGGAATTGTAGGTGTGGGTAATTGTGCAAGCGCTTTGGTTCAGGGTATCAATTACTATAGGGACAAGGATCCGAAAGACGTTATTGGTCTTATGCACTACGATTT
>WFQQ01000127.1 GCA_015486965.1 Desulfurellaceae bacterium | reverse complement strand
CTTGAGTCAAATCAAGCACCTTTGCGGAATCCCTTACGCTTCTTGTTATAACATGCTGCACAACGAGACCCATCCATACCTCACCCTCTGTGGGCCCATTTGGTGTTCTACCACGCGATGGTTTTAGACCAAACAGACCACAGCACGATGAAGGTATCCTTATTGAACCACCTCCATCGTTTCCCGTTGCAAGTGGTACCAAGCCAGCAGCAACTGAAGCAGCAGAGCCGCCACTTGAACCACCGGGAGTGTGCTCCAAGTTCCACGGATTTCGTGCTGGTCCAAAAAATTCGGGCTCTGTAACACCCATTAAGCCGAACTCAGGCACATTCGTTTTGCCCATAATAACAAACCCTGCCTTTTTAAGCCTTTTCACATATTCGGAATCTATATCGGGAACATAGTCCTTGAACAATTTGGAACCAAGCGTATATCGAACACCCCTGTAAAGTTGCAAAATATCTTTAAGCATTATGGGAACGCCTTTAAAGGGAGCGTCAGGCAATCCTTCATCTATTAAACCTTTTGCCTCATCATACATTTTTGTTATAACAGCATTTATTTTAGGGTTTATCCTTTCCGTTCTCGTAATAGCCTCCTCAAGCACCTCTTGAGGGGAGATTTCACCTTTCTTTATTAAATCAGCAATACCTAAACCATCAAATTGAGTATACTCCCCAAACGCCATAACAACCTCCTTTTTTGTTTTCTACAATTATACAGCCAAAACGGAGAAATGTGAATATAAATCCTTTTTTCTCTTTAAAATTTTAACAGGAAATGATAAATTAAAGAGGGAGGTTGGTATGAGCGGTAAACCTTGGCTTAACTTTTACGATAACGAAACACCTATCAGCATAGAGTATCCACAATACCCCATTTATGAACTGCTTGAGCGCTCCGCTGAGAAGTACCCAGATAACATCTTAACCATATTCTATGGGAATACTCTAACATATAGTCAGATAAAAGAGTATTCAGACAGCCTCGCACACAGTTTAGTAAATATGGGATTCTCAAAAGATGACAGGGTTGCCCTTCTTTTGCCCAATTTTCCAGGATATATAATCTCCTACTACGGCATTTTAAAAGCAGGCTGCGCCGTTGTGCCCCTAAACCCACTCTACACAGAAAGCGAGCTACACTACCAGGTCTCAGATAGTGGCGCAAAGCTTATTATTACCATACCCCAATTTGCAAAAAAAGCTCTGAGTATTTCTGAAAGTCTAAAACTAAAAAAACCGATTGTAAGCTATATATCCGACTTCCTACCCTTTCCACTCAATCTCATTATGAGGTTCAAGGAAGAGAGACAACTAAAAGGAATAAAGAAAAAGGTAGGTAATTTAAAAGAGCTAATAAAGTCAAGGGTTTCATTTAAACCTGTTAAATCTGACCCCGAATCCCTTGCTGTACTTATATATTCAGGTGGAACTACCGGCTCAGCTAAAGGCATCATGCTATCCCATTTTGCAGTTGTTGCCAATGTTCATCAGATATCGAGCTGGGGACATCTAAAGCCAGAAGATAGAATCCTTGCGGTTTTGCCCATGTTTCATGGATACGGCATGAATGTCTGCATGAACTCATCCATCTTTAACGGTATGAGTATTATCCTGATGCCCCGATTTAACGCTAAGGAGATGGCAAAGAACATTCAAAAGTACAAACCCACCATGACTGCCGTTGTGCCAACAATACTAACAGCTCTTTCAAACCTACCAGATATAGAGAGTTATGACTTCACATCACTGAAAGCTGTGTGGGTTGGAGCAGCGCCATTGACCAAAAAGGTTAAAGAAAATTTTGAGAATAAGGCAAAGTGCAAAGTTATAGAAGGGTATGGTTTAACAGAAGCCGTAACTGCAATTATGGCTAATCCATACTTTGGAAAACAAAAAGTGGGGAGTATAGGCTTACCGTTTCCCGATGTGGATGCAAAAATTGTATCTTTAGAGGATGGAAAAACAGAGTTAAGAGCGAACGAGAACGGCGAAATTATTCTAAAAACCCCTACTATGATGCTTGGATACCTAAACAAAAAGAAGGAAACAGAAGAAACAATTAAAAATGGCTGGCTATATACGGGCGATATTGGGTATATGGATAAAGACGGCTACTTCTACATAACAGATAGAAAGAAAGATTTGATAATCGTTGGAGGATTTAATGTCTTCCCAAGTGAGATAGATGAAGTTTTGTACATGCATCCCAAGGTAAAAGAAGGCATAACGGTGGGCATACCAGATGACTACAAAGGTGAGAAAATAAAGGTCTATATAGTTTTAAAAGAGGGCGAGAGTGCAACTGAGGATGAATTCAAGGAGTTTTTCAGAAAGCACCTTGTTCCATACAAAGTCCCAAGCGAGATAGAATTTAGAGAATCACTACCAAAGAGCGCCATTGGAAAGATATTAAGGAAAAAGCTGAGAGAAGAGGAAATAAATAAGAGAAAAAATGCTTCACATTAAGATACCAACACGAAGAGAGGTAATAGAAAAAGCCAAGGCAGAGGGCAAAAAGATAGCGGCTGTATATCCAATTCACTACCCACGGGAACTCTTTAGAGCATTCAACATACAACCAATAGAGGTGTGGGGGCCTCCAAAAACAGATACCAAAAAGGCAAACGCACACCTGCAATCGTATATATGCAGTGTGGTTCAAAGCGGACTTGCCTTCTATTTAGAAGGTGGAATCAATGTTGCAGATATAATAGTCGTTCCCCACTCATGTGACTCACTACAGGGGCTTGGAAGTATTTATAAAGACTTTATAAAACCGAAACAGGAGTTAATCACAATTTACCTGCCAAGAGAAAAAAATAGGGAAAATGTGGAGTTTCTATCAAAAGAACTTAAAAGAATCTACAAGCAACTTGCTGAATTTACTCATTTTGAGCCAGATAGAGAAAAGCTACTGGAAGAGATAAAAAAAGAGGAAGAGATAGATGTTCTTGTAGCTAAATTTTACAAAAGCAGAGAGAATCTGCCTCTCTCAAGCCGGGAGTTTTACACAATACTGAGAGCAAGGGAATACCTGCCTGTAGAGCTTTTCAAAAACATCCTAAACTACGCTCTACTCCACTCATCAAGTGGAAAGCTTAAAAAAACAGGAATCGTGATTTCAGGACTATTACCCGAACCCATGGAAATCCTTGATGTTATAGATGAGATGGATGGATTTGTGGCTCTTGATGATATGGCGTGTTGCATGAGAAGGGTGTATGGAGAAGGAAGTGCTGATGACCCGTTTGAAAGAATGGCTGAACGCATAGTAAACTCTACTCCAGACCCAACCAAGGGAAGCAGTGTTGATGAAAGGGCTGACTTTTTGAAATCTTTAATAGACATAAGCGGGGCAAAGGGCGTTGTGTTCTATAATGTTAAATTCTGCGAGCCAGAATACTTCTACCACCCTTTATTAAAGGATAAACTAAACGAATCAGGCATTAAATCTATAGTTATAGAGACTGATATAAATGAACCCATTTCACAGCAAACCATTACTCGAATTAAAGCATTTATAGAGATGTTAAAGGAAGAAAGCCGATGGGCTTAAAAGAAAACATCAAGTATCTATTCTCTTACAAATTGATTGGAGAGAGCCTTATAAAGCTAAATACAAAAAAATCTTACAAAAACTTCAAACCCCCAAAAAATTGGAGAACCGATATACTCGCACCACCTCTCAAAACCGGAGTTTTCACAAAAGAAATTATAACAAGGCATTATTTAGAAGGACGGTATGTGAACGGGGTAAAACCTGTTGCGTGGGTAACAAGTGGTGCACCCATTGAAATACTAAAGGCACTTGGATTTTACATACTCTACCCAGAAAATCACGGCGCTCTGTGTGGCGCAAGGAAGGTGGCTTTAGAAATCTCAGAAGAAGCTGAAAAAAGAGGATACTCCATAGACATCTGCTCTTACGCACGCACCGATATAGGCTCCACATTGAGCAAAAAAACTCCTGTTGGCAGATTACCAAAGCCAGACCTCCTTTTGTGCTGCACAAACATCTGTCAAACGGTGTTATACTGGTATAGAGTTTTAGCAGAATACTATAAAGTCCCACTAATAGTTATCGACACTCCCTTTGTTTATGATGAAGCAAGGGAGCACGATATAGAGTATGTGAAAAAGCAGCTTGAGGCATCTATTGAGGTATCCGAAAGGGTGGCTGGGAAAAGCTTGAGTTTTTCAAAACTAAAAGAGGTCGTTAGACTCAGCAAGATGGCAGCTGAGCTGTGGTTAGAAATAATGAATGCCAATAAAAACAAACCTGCGCCAATCTCTGTATTTGATCAATTCATACACATGGCACCGATAGTTGAAAAAAGGGGAGATTCAGAGACGGTGGATTTCTATTCCAAGATGCTGGATGAGATTAACGATAGAATAAAAAATGGTATTGGTGCCGTGAAAAACGAAAGGAAGAGAGTCCTGTGGGACAACCTTCCCATATGGTATAAACTCAAGTTTTTATCTGAATTTTTAGCAGAAAATGGGGTCTCTGTTGTTGCTTCTACATACACAAACGCATGGGGAGAGCTTGCACCCATGATGGATATAGAACGACCCATTGAGTCGATGGCAAGAACTTACATCTACCCTATACTAAATAGAGGCACGGGTCATAAGCTAAAAACCATGGAAACAATGGTTAAAGAGTTTGAACTGGATGGAGCAATTTTACACTCAGATAGGTCGTGCAAGCCCTACTCTGTTGGCCAGATGGATCAAAGGATAAAGCTCTTAAACGAGCTGGGTGTTGCAGCACTACTTCTTGAAGCCGACCATAGCGATCCACGAGCTTTTGCGGACGAGCAGGTAATATCCAGACTGAAGGCGTTTGTGGAGATGATGGATTGATGGAAACCGTAAAATCCATAGGCATCGATGCAGGCTCGACAACGCTCAAAATAGTTGGAGTAAACGAAGAGGGAAAGATACTGTTCACTATCGTTGAAGACGCAGACCCAAAGGTTGAAGAGCAAACGGAAAGCATTCTTAATAAATTAAAAGAGAATTACGATATAGAGAGCTCAAAAATCGTGGCAACTGGATACGGAAGTAATCTGATAAAGGCAGATAAAAAGATAACAGAGATCACATGCCATGCAAAAGGTATATACGAGCATTTCAAAAGCGGCGGTACGGCAGTTGATATCGGTGGCCAGGACAATAAGGTTATACTGATTTCAAAAGGTGGAAAAGTAATAGATTTCATAATGAACGACAAATGCGCCTCTGGAACGGGAAGATTTTTAGAGAACACTGCCTGGCGGTTGAAGATTCCAACCGAGAAGATGGCTGAACTTGCTTTGAATAGCGACGGTGAAGTTAAGATTTCAAGCACCTGTGCCGTTTTTGCAGAAAGCGAGGTTATATCCCACCTTTCAAGGGGCGAGAAACTCGAACATGTTATAAAAGGCTTACACAGGGCAATGGTAAAGAGAATCACCTCTATGATCTATGCTATCGGATTCAATCCACCCCTGATGCTATCTGGGGGTGTGGCAAAAAACAAAGCCGTGGTGAAGATGCTTGAAGAGGAGTTAGGTGAAAAACCCCTTATCCCTGAAAATCCTCAAATCATGGGTGCGTTTGGAGCTGCACTATTGGGTTTGTCAAAGTGATACCTCTATCATTCTCCTTGCAACATCCTCCGTTAATTCAACCCTGCTGAATACGCTTGAACCATCAGTCAAAGCG
>WFQQ01000126.1 GCA_015486965.1 Desulfurellaceae bacterium | reverse complement strand
TGCTGTTGAAGTAGCTTTGGAGAGGGGCTCTGTAGCATATATGACGGAGGATGATATTTTTTCCACAATAGAGAAACAGGCCAAAGATGGTATAGACTATATGACTCTGCACTGCGGTGTAACCCGTGAGACACTCGAGAGGTTGATTAATCAGGGAAGGGTTGAAGACATAGTGTCGAGGGGCGGAACATTCCTCTCTGTGTGGATGCTTTACAATAAAAAAGAGAACCCTTTGTTTGAGCATTTTGACAGGGTTATTGAGATAGCCAAAGAGTACGATGTTACACTTTCTTTAGGCGATGGTTTTAGGCCTGGAGCTATAGCCGATGCAACAGACAGGGCACAGATACATGAGTTGATCTTACTTGGAGAGTTACACAGACAAGCACTTGATGCAGGTGTCCAATCTATGATAGAGGGTCCTGGACATGTGCCCATAAATCAGGTAGTAATGAACGCTCAAATAGAAAAGAGCGTTTGCGAGGGTGCGCCGTTCTATGTTTTGGGACCTGTTGTTACAGACATTGCGCCTGGGTACGATCACATAACCAGTGCCATTGGCGGAGCATTAATGGCTGCAAGCGGTGTAGATTTTCTTTGTTATGTGACAAGAGCGGAACATGTTAGACTTCCTACTCCCGAAGATGTTAGAGAGGGTGTTATCGTAACAAGGATTGCAGCACATGCGGCAGATATAGCAAAAGGGATACCAGGTGCTTTTGAGTGGGATCTTGAGATGAGCAAAGCGAGGAAGTCTCTGGATTGGGAGAGGATGATAGAGCTTTCAATAGACCCTGAGTATGTAAAGAGAGAAAGGGAGTCATCGCCACCAGAAGAAGAGGATGTGTGTACTATGTGTGGGAAATTCTGTGCAATAAAACTTTTAAACAAAGCTTTGAGGAATAAAAGATGAACAGTGTAATTTTGGATGAGCTTTACAAGAATCTTGGCAAGTATGTAACAAGCGAGAGAATGTGTGAGAAGTTGGGCGTAAGCAGGATAGCTGTTTGGAACAGGATTAAGAACCTTCAAAAGCTTGGGTACAAGATAGAGGGCAAAAGGAGTGTAGGGTATGTTTTGAAGGAGGAGGCGAAGGATATACTCATTCCGTATGAGATTAGAAGAAGACTCAATACAAAGATATTTGGTAGAAAGATAGAGTACTTTAGGTTGACTTCCTCCACAATGGATGAAGCACAATATTTGCTCGAAAAAGACCCCGATGCCCATGGGACACTGATAGTCGCAGAAGAACAGACATCAGGTCGAGGAAGGCAGAAGAGGAAGTGGCTCTCGCCACGGGGTAAAAACATATATGTTTCTTTGATTTATTCACCTAAGCACATGGATGTTTCGGATTCTATTGCATTGATGTTTGCTGCGGCAATTGCTATTAAGGAAGCTTTGAGCGATTTTGGAATAGAGGATGCTAAAATAAAGTGGCCAAACGATGTAATGGTTGGAGATAAAAAGATTGCTGGGGTACTTCTCGAAACAAGGAGTGAAGGTGGCGTGTTGACACATGCGGTAATTGGGTTTGGTGTGAATGTAAATATGGAAGAGATGCCTGAGGAGCTCAAAGATAGTGCAACGAGTATGTATCTTATTACAAAAACCCAGATAGACAGGGCAACTCTTTTGAGCAATATACTTTTCTACCTTGAGAATCTTATTAGCCTGTTGGTCAGTGAGGGAAGAGAGAAAATCTTTGAACTGTGGAAGAGTCATAACAATACACTTGGCAGGACTGTTGAGATTCACTCAAATGGTGAAGTGATAAAGGGTATAGCCAAAGATATAGATAAAGATGGGTTTTTATTGGTTGATGTAGGTGGAGATGTAAGAAAAGTGGTTACTGCAGATAGTGTAAGGTTTGCCGATGAAGGATAGCTCAGACAGTCTTGCCTCGATAATAAGAGAGTCTCTATACAGGGCTACCAAGAGAGACATAGTTTTAACGCCTTTTAGCTACTATAAGATTTTCGTCGAAGTTGCTTTAGAAAAGGGCATAGATAAGGCTAAACTCCATCAATACCTTTACGGAGATAGTGAGGTTTCCTCCATAGAATTTGAGCAACTAAAGAAAAAGGTATTGGAAATTGCAACAAATATTAAAGATGTTACGGAGAATGTTGAGAAGAAACTCGAGAAATCGAGCTCTGAATATGAGAGTTCCATAAAGAATTTAGACTCCTATACTGATAGCGTAGATAAAAACATTATGAATGAACTTGAAAGGATAAAGTATATTAACCAGTCCCTAAAGGATGAGCTTGAGGCTGCACGGCATGTTTTAGAAAAACAAAAGAACGCCATAGAGAATATAAAAGAGCTATCGCTTAGGGATCAGCTTACAGGGCTCTATCTGAGGAGACATATGAATGAAGTTCTTGATGATCTCCTTTACAATTTTAAAAGATACAAAAAAGTTTTTAGTGTTATTATGATGGATCTTGATGATTTTAAAGCTATAAATGACACCTACGGACATCTTGCTGGGGATGAAGTTCTTAAAACAGTTGCTACTATATTGAAAAGATATACAAGACAGTCCGATATTCCATTCAGGTACGGTGGGGATGAGTTTATTGTTTTGCTTCCAGAGACACAGCTTGAGGATGCTTTGGTTGTAGCTGAAAAGATAAGAAAAAAAATCAGCTCCATAAAATTTAAAAAGAACGATTTGGAGTTTACTTGTAGTGTCTCTCTTGGTGTTACACAGGTTAAAGAGGGAGACAGTGTGGAGTCGATATTGGAGCGTGTGGATGAGGCTCTTTACAAGACAAAGAGGACTTCCAAAGGTGAGATTACAGTTCTTTAGTGGGGAGTGGTTATGAAGGTTGCTGAACATATAAAAAATTTAAAGCCTTATCAGGGCGGTAAGCCTATTGAGGAGTTAAAGCGAGAGTTGGGTATAGAGGGTAAAATTATAAAACTTGCATCCAACGAGAACCCACTTGGGCCTTCTAAAAAAGCCCAGGAAGCCATAAAAGAAGCTGCTTCTGGTGTCAATCTTTATCCGGATGGAGATTGTTATTACCTTAAAGGGAAGCTTTCTAAAAGATTGGGTGTTGAAAGGGGCAATATAATTTTTGGTAACGGTTCCGATGAGTTAATTGAGTTGCTTTACAGAGCCTTTGCAACTGGTGAAGATGATGAAATTCTCTACTGCTACCCCACATTTGTGGAGTACAAGATTATTGGCATGTCTTTTAATAAAAAGCTTGTGGAGCTCCCTCTTAAAGATTTTTCCTACGATATAGATAAGCTTTTGGAGAATATTAATAAAAATACGCGGATTATCTTTTTAAACACACCAAATAATCCAACAGGCACAATTATTAAAAAGAGTGATATTGAGAGGGTTATATCAGCCAAAGAAGAGGACACTTTAATTGTAATAGATGAGGCGTATTACGAGTATGCAATTGCTGAGGATGATTACGAGGAACTACTTGAACTTTACAAACATGAGGGTGTGATTTTGTTGAGGACATTTTCAAAGGCTTACGGACTTGCTGGCTTGAGAATAGGTTACGGTATAGCTAATGAAGAGATTATAGACTATCTAAATAGGGTTAGGCCTCCATTTAATGTAAATAGTGTTGCCCAGGCTGCGGCTTTAGCTGCTTTGGATGATGACGAGCACATAAAAAAGTCAGTTGAAAGCAATAAAAGGGGTAAGGAATTTCTTTACAGAGAGTTTGAGCGACTTGGCATAAAGTATGTTAAGACATATTCAAATTTTATACTGTTCGATGTGGGTGAAGATGCTGATAGTGTTTACAATAAACTGTTGAAAAAAGGTATCATTGTCAGGTCTATGTCTGGATATGGCTATAGAACGATGCTCAGGGTTACCATAGGTACTATGGATGAAAATGAGATGTTCATCGGGGGTTTAAGAGAAGTTCTAAATGTTTAAAACGGTTGGAATAGTAGGGGTGGGCCTTATTGGTGGCTCGCTCTCCCTCTCCATTAAGAAAAAAAATCTTGCTGAGAGAATTTTTGGTTTTGATATTAGCGGTAAGAATATAGATAAGGCTTTGAGTCTTGGCATAATTGATGAAGCTTGCGATTTGGATTGTATATCTCAAGCCGAACTGGTTTTAATTTCCACACCTGTAAGTTCAATAGCAGATTATGTCATAGAGGTCTGCAGAAAAGGTAAGGCAGTGGTTTTGGATACTGGAAGCGTTAAGAAGCCCATAATTGATAAAGTGGTAGAGGCTTGCGGAAGAAGCGTTAACTACATACCTATGCATCCCATCGCAGGAACTGAAAATTTTGGTCCAGAAGCTGCATTTGAAGGCTTATTTGATGGTGCGTTTTGTATTATTACACCTTTCGAGGGAGTTGAGAGGAGTCTCATAGAGCTTGCTTCTGAGTTTTTAACATCGCTCGGAATGGTTGTTAAGATAATGGATCCATCGCTCCACGATGAGGTGTTTGGCTATGTGAGCCATCTTCCCCATGTTATAGCATATACACTTGTGAATCTCATTTTTGGTAAGCCCAGAGAGTTCAGGTTTATAGGGGGTGGTTTCAGAGATTATACAAGGGTTGCCGCCTCTTCCGAATTCATGTGGACAGATATATTTTTGATGAACAAGGAAAATGTGGTTAAAGCCATAGAGGAGTATATAGATGAGTTAGCCTTCATAAAAGAGTTGATTGAGAAGGATGACAGGACAAGGCTTATTGAGTATCTGAAGATGGCAAGGGTTTTTAAAAGGGAGATTGATGGCTAAGTTTGTAGTTACTATTGATGGTCCTGCAGGTAGTGGTAAGAGTACCATAGCGAAACTGCTCGCAAAAAGGGAGGGGTTTATTCATATAAATAGCGGAGCTTTGTATAGAGCAGTTGTATATATTTTGGGGGATAGTTTGGATAAAGATAGCTTGAATGGAGTGGACTTAAAAATTGAATATAGGGATGGGAATTTTAGAATTCTTCACAATGGTATTGATATAACAGAAAGCTTAAAGACTGAAGCTTTGGGAAAAAAAGCTTCCAATGTTGCAAAATTGGGTTTTGTCAGGGATTTTGTGAACATGAAGGTAAGGGCTATTCCCAAAAGTGGGAAGTTTGTTATTGATGGAAGAGATTGTGGGAGTGTTATTTTTCCTGATGCGGATCTTAAGATTTTTCTTACAGCTTCCCCAGAGGAGCGTGCAAAAAGAAGGGCGGAAGAGATAAAAGGGGATTTTGAGCATGTTTTAGAAGAGATTAAAAATAGGGATGAGCAGGATATGAAAAGGGAGATAGCACCATTGAAAAAGCCTGAAGGGGCTTATGAGATAGATACAACAGGTTTGGGTATAGAAGAGGTTTTCAGAATTGTTGTGGATTTGGTGCGGAGGGTGTATGGTAATAGAGATAGCTGAGAATGCTGGATTTTGCTATGGGGTTATGAGGGCAATTGAGATAGCAGACAGGGCTTTGGAGAAGCACAAGAAGATCTACTCTTTCGGTCCCATAATACACAATCCTCAGGTGGTTGAAGAGTATGAAAAGAGGGGACTCAAGGTGGTGGAAAGTATAGATGAGATAAAAGGTCCTGTTTTGATTAGATCCCACGGTGTTTCTCCACAGATGTACAGTAAACTTAAAGAGAAGGGTTATGAGATAATAGATGCAACCTGCCCTTTCGTAAAAGAGGCACAGCGTTATGCAAAGCAGCTCTACGATGAGGGATATAAGGTTATTATTTTTGGAGATAAAGACCATCCAGAGGTTAAAGCACACAAAGGATTTACAGACTATACGGCAGTTGTTATTAATTCAGAAGAGGAGGCAAACAACATCAAAGCAACGAGGGTTGGTGTTGTCTGCCAAACAACCCAGTCGGTTGAGAGGTTTGGAAGGGTAATAGGATGCTTATCAAAAAGGATTCGGGAGCTTAAGGTTTTTAACACTATCTGTGATGCTACGGAGAAAAGACAGAAGGCTGCTAAGGAGCTTGCCTCGAGGTCTGATTTAATGATAGTTATAGGGGGTAAGAATTCAGCCAATACAAGGAAGTTGTATGAAATATGCAGGGAGACAGCAAAAAAGGCTTATCATATAGAAACAGAAAAGGAGATAAAACCTGATTGGTTCAAAGGTGTAAAGAGGGTTGGAATAACAGCAGGTGCCTCCACACCTTCCTATCTGATACATAGGATATATAACTACATAAAATCGCTATCATGAGAGAGTGGATTGAGCTATTCAAAGCGATAGGAAAAGATGTTAAAACAGAGGTGGGCTCTATAGCTGGCTCAAGCAAGGCGAAAGAGGTTATGGGTAAGGGAAAATTTGGAGACAACACTGTCTACATAGATAAGATTTCGGAAGAGATTGTCATAAACGGAATTTCAAAATCTAAATTAAGTTGCTCAATTTTGACAGAGGAGCAGGGATGGGTTGAGCTTGGAGCAAAATACCCGATTGTTATAGTTGATCCCCTTGATGGTAGCTTGAATGCCAAGAGGGGGATACCATATTTTGCCCTATCTATAGGTGTTGCTTTTGGAGATAGTGTAGATACGATAAGGTGTGGTTTTGTTTTAAATCTATCAAATGGGGATGAGTTTTGGGCGATAAAAGATCAGGGTGCCTTTTTAAACGGAATTAGACTTAAAAGCAGGGTGCGCGATATAAATGTGGTGGCAGTTGAGGGACTTAAAAAGGAAACAGAGAAGGAGTTGATTAATAAGATTTTCTCGTCTTTTTATAGAGTCAGGCAGTCTGGCTCAACGGCTCTTGACATATGTTATACAGCCTCATCAGCTTTTGATGCTTTTTTACACCTTGACCCCGCAAGGGTGGTTGATTATGCTGCTGGTAAAGTTATATTGGAAGAGTCGGGTGGTGGCTTTTTTGAGTGGCTTAGCGATGAGGAGTTTACAGCAAAGGTTAATATGGATAAAACCAGGCCGTTTATGGCTGTTCCCCATATCTCTTCTTTGAATAGGTTGATAAAAAAGCTGACATGAGAAGAATCGTATTCTTGATACTTTCTTTTTTTCTGTTGACAGGAACAGCTAATGCAAAATTTACCGTTAATACATCGCTGTATATCATTTCTACCATTGTTAAATACATCGGGAAAGACAGGGTGGAGGTGAGCTATATCGTACCTCCATCGAGTAATCCTCACCTGTTTTCTCCAACTCCAAGGAGTCTTGGGAATTTCGAGGATGCTACCCTGTTTATTGGCGTGGGATGTGGCTTAGAGTTTTGGTTTGATAGGGTGTCGTATTTAAGAAAGGGTAAACCGAATCTTTTTTTGTGTGATTTCTATAAAAATCCATTGGGGGTTTTCAGATTAGGTAAAAAAATTTACGCCAATCCCCATATATGGTTTGATCTAACCTTTATGAAGAGTGTTGCCATCCCGAAAATTGTAAAAGAGATGTGCAGACTTGATGTGAAAGATTGTAATTTTTTTAAAATAAGGGAGCATAAATTTGTTGAACAGCTGGGCAAGATTATTGCTAAGTATAAATCATTCTTTAAAAACCACAGGGATTTATGTTTTGTGGATGTTAAGCCTGCGTTTGAGTATCTATTTAAGAGCATGGGCAGGAGCTCCTGCGGTGTGGTTAAGAAGGATGAGAGCTCAATGCCCCGACTTGGAGATTTGAAGGGGTTGCTCAAAAGCTGCAGATGTAGGAGTGGTTTAGTTGTATATATACAGGATTTCCATATGGCGAAAAGTATCGCCCATCTTCTGGGTTATAAATCTGTGTTTCTTAACCCACTTGGGAACAATGAAGATGAGAGACTTAATGGCTATTTGAAGCTTTTGGTTTTCAATTTAGAGCAGCTTGAGAGAGCGGTTAGATAGTGGTTGAAGTAAAAAATGTCTCTCTTTCCATAAATGGCAAGTATATTTTAAAGGATATAAATTTCGAAATCAAAAAGGGCAGTTTTGCTGCCATAGTCGGTCCAAACGGTGCAGGGAAGACTACTTTACTTAAGATAATAACGGCTCTTTTGAAGCCTTCATCTGGCTGGGTAAAAATAGACGGGGTTGAGCCAGAGAAGTACCTGAGGAGACGCAGAGGGATTGTAGGGTATCTGCCCCAGAAGGCGATAGTTAACTGGAACTTGCCTCTTACCGTGCTGGATGTTGTATTTATCCAGGATGTCAAACCGTTTGGTTTTTTTAGGAGATATTCTGATGAGATGCTAAAACTTGCAAATCATTGGCTTGGAGTGTTTGGTATTGGCAATAAAAAAGATGAGCTAATAAAAAATCTTTCGGGTGGTGAACAGCAGAGGGTATCTTTGGTTAGGTGTATGGTTGGAAAGCCCGAGCTTTTGATATTGGATGAGCCAAATACCGCTGTGGATGCAGTTTACAATGTGAGAATGTATGAAATTTTGAGGAAGATAAGCAGAGAATTGGGGATAACCATTATAATGGTTACTCATGATATAGGCGTTATTACAGAATTTGTTGATGAAGTGATGTGTTTAAATGTGAAACTCCACTGCCATGGAAAACCGTCCGAAATCGATCTTTCCCGCATGCTAAACACTGTATACGGAGAGAGTTTTGGCCTATTACTTCATAGGGAGCAGTGTAAAAATTGTATGTTTGGTGTAAGGGATGATAAAACTTCTGATTGATGCTACCCTTGTGGGTCTGTTTTTATCGGTTCCGCTATCTTTTTTTTCCTATTTTATAGTCATGAGAAAGATGACATTCGCAGGGGTTGGAATAGCCCACGCAACCTTTGGCGGTATAGCTTTGGGTTTTCTGTTGGGATTGAACAGCTTTGTTTTCCCGCTGTTGTTTTGTATGGTTTCCTCTGTCTTTATCGGCTACATGTATAAAAAGGGTGGGTTCAGCGAGGATAGTATCATAGATGTGGTTTTTGTGTTCTCCATGGCGCTTGGTATTTTTATCTTTAGTATGGCTAAAGGGTATTCGGGCAATATTATCGGGTTGCTTTTTGGAGATATTCTCTCTGTATCGGATAGAGATGTTGTTTACTCTTTCTTTGTCTCTTCCCTGGCACTATTGTTTATTCTATACTTTTTCTCCCACTTCCACCTCATAACCTTTAACGAGGATCTTGCCAGGATAAACGGTGTTAAAGTGGATTTTTTATACTACATGTTCTGGCTCGTTCTCTCTGTTTTAATAGTGTTTTCCATTAAGCTTATAGGAATTATTCTTGTTAATGCCTTTCTCGTTTTGCCGGCTTTGGTGGGTTTGAATACATCTAAAGGTTTTAAAGGGGTTATTGTGTTTGGAGTTTTTTCCTCTTTACTGGCGTTAATCGGGGGTGTTCTTTTTTCATACTATCTGAACACCCCCACAGGAGCAACTATTGTTCTCCTATTTTTTCTGCTCTGGCTGGCGAGCTTTGCTTTTAGATTTAACACTTAGTCTCTATGTAGATTTGTGCACTTGATGCGGCAATTGCACCATCTGCCGCTGCTGTTAATACCTGTCTTAATGGGGTTACCCTTATGTCTCCTGCTGCATAGATACCTGGAATGTTGGTCTCCATCTTATCATTCACTATGATATAACCATTTTCATCAAGCTTTATCAGGTCTTCTACAAACTTTGTATTCGGAGTTATTCCCACATAGATGAATACCCCATCCACTTCGAGCCTTGAGAGCTCTTTTGTCTGAACATTCTCTATTAGAACACCGTTAACAAACTTATCTCCCTGAATCTCCTTAACAACATGGTTGAAGATAAATTCTATTTTTTTATTACTAAACGCCCTGTCCTGGAGTATTTTTACAGCTCTAAGTTGGTCTCTTCTGTGAATTATGTACACCTTAGATGCAAGGTTAGCCAGGTATAGAGCCTCCTCAATCGCTGAATCTCCACCACCCACAACTGCTACCTTTTTACCTCTAAAGAAGGCTCCATCGCATGTTGCACAGTAGGAAACACCTTTTCCTGTGAACTTTTTCTCCCCTGGACAGTTGAGTTTGTTCGGAGAAGCTCCAGCAGCTATTATAATTGTTTTTGTTGTAAGTTTTGTGCCACTTGACAGGG
This sequence comes from Desulfurellaceae bacterium, assembly GCA_015486965.1. Classification (GTDB taxonomy): domain Bacteria; phylum Campylobacterota_A; class Desulfurellia; order Desulfurellales; family Hippeaceae; genus Hippea. The sequence continues at coordinate 1,282 of WFQQ01000126.1, read as the reverse complement.
TAACAGTTTTGGTTTTTCCTTCGTCTTCTATGCTTTTAACCCCATCATAGTTCATCTCTACACCGAATTTTTCAGCCTGCTTTATAAAGTTATCCATCAGGTCCATACCGCTTATGCCTTTTGGAAATCCGGGGTAGTTGTCAACCTCATAGGACATAACAATCTGTCCGCCAAACACCTTCTCTTCGCATATTAGAGTTTTTAAACCGCCCCTTGCTGCGTATAGACCAGCCGTCAGACCGGCAGGGCCACCTCCTATTATGATTACATCGTACATTCATATCCTCCTAAAGTAGAGCAGAGAGTGAGCTATATTAGAGAACTTGCTGGAGTTTTTCAACGAGGTACTCCTTTGGAACAGCCCCTATAATCTGGTCAACAACCTCTCCGTTTTTAAAGATCATAAGAGTAGGAATACTCATGATTCCGTATCTAACGGCTATTTCTGGCTCTTCGTCTGTATTTAGTTTTCCAACTTTGAGCTTTCCCTTGTACTCTTCAGCTATCTCTGAGACCACTGGAGCAACCATTCTACATGGGCCGCACCATGGAGCCCAGAAATCTACTAAAACTGGAATATCTGAGTTCAAGACCTCTTCTTCCCAATTGCTTTGAGTTAGGTGAATCTCGGCCATCTTTACCTCCCTTTTTTGTGCTTGCGTGGTAAATAATAGGTAGGATGAGCTTTTTTGTCAAGTAATTAAAAATTTAAACGATTTCCTGCTCTTCATCTGATTCAAAAAGCATCTGTAGGGCTGTGAGGATAGTTCTCTTTACATGCTCTTTATTTGTGGCATCTATTTTCAGTATCGGTACATCCTCAGGAAGCTCAGAAAGGTATTCTTTTATCCTATCCTCGGGGACACTGTTTTTTAGGTCTATTTTTGTAAGGGCAACCACTGTAGGTAGCCTTTTTAAGGATTTAAACTTTTTGTAATACTTCACAACATCTTTTATTGATTTTTCGTCAGTTATGTCTCCTAAAATAATAATTGCAAGGGCATTTTTAAGCAGGAGTGGGTATATAAAGTCGAACCTTTCCTGACCAGGTGTTGCATAGAGATGGACTGTTATATCTTCATCCACAGTAAGCCTTCCAAAATCCATTGCTACAGTTGTTAAGGTTTTAATCTCCTTAAGCTCTTGCTCTGTTACAGGCTTGTCCGTTGTTATGGGAACTATCTCGCTGATCCTTTTTATAAACTCTGTTTTACCAGAGTTGAAACTCCCTGTTACTATAATTTTAAAAACCATTATAGACCCCTTATTTTATCAATTATCT
>WFQQ01000125.1 GCA_015486965.1 Desulfurellaceae bacterium | reverse complement strand
GTAATAGCGTTTATACTGTTCATTGTAATTTTAGGAGGCATTTACTACTATAAAACATACAACAGGCTCATAGTTTTACATGAAGAGGTTCAAAAAGCGTGGAGCGATGTTGATGTGCAGCTTAAAAGAAGGGCAGACTTAATACCCAACCTTGTTAATGTTGTTAAAGGATACGCCAAACACGAGAAGGATATATTTGAATATATTGCGAAGGCAAGGTCTCAACTGTTGAATGCAAAGAGCCCAAAAGATGAAATAGATGCAAGCAACAAGCTTGAAGGGGCGATAGGCAGGCTTTTAATGATAGTTGAAAAATATCCAGAGCTGAAAGCAAATGAGGAGTTTACAAGGCTGATGGATAACTTGGAAGGAACGGAGAACAGAATAGCAGTGGCAAGAAAAAGGTATAACGACATAGTTGCAAAGTATAATGCTACGATTAAGTCGATACCTGCGAATATTATTGCGAATAAGATGGGATTGAAACCTGCTCCATATTTTAGAATAACTGTAAAAAAAGAGAAACAGCCTCCGATAGTGAATTTTGGTAATTCTACAGGTATTTTGAGGTTAGAGGAATGTTTGTTATACGCAGCTTGACAGTTCTATTTTTTTCACTACTGACTCTTTTTGTTCCTTATAGGTCAAGTGCAAAGTTTGTTCACTATAAACTCAATAACGGCCTAAATATCTATTTAGAGGAAGACCACTCCCTGCCAATTGTAAATGTGACCATACTCTACAGAGTGGGCTGTGTAGATGAGTATAACTCAATTACAGGTATCTCTCACATGCTTGAACACATGAATTTCAGGGGCTCAAAGCATTACAAAGATGGTTTCATTGACAGACTGACAATGAGATATGGCGGGGTTGATAATGCTGAGACATCATTTGATTACACTGTGTATTTCACTACCATAGCTAAGAGAGCTTTAAAAGAGGTGCTGGGTTTTTATGCGGACAACATGGATAACCTGCTTCTTGATAAGGATAAGTTCTTGAAAGAGAGAAGCGTTGTATATCAGGAGAGGCTCTGGAGGATAGATAACTCTGCAGATGGTTTCTTGTATTTTACACTGCACAACATTGCGTATAAAGCATCTCCTTATAGGTGGACTCCCATAGGGTTCTCATACGACATTAAACATTACACTTTAAGCGATTTAAAAAATTACTATAAAAAGTATTACGCTCCGAACAATGCTGTTTTGGTGGTTTCTGGTGATATAAACCAGCAGGAAACATATAGCTTGATAAAGAGAGTGTTTGGTTATAAGAAGCCCAAAACAATAGTTAGACACATTACACTTGAGCCTAAACAGTTGGGGAGGAGAATAGCATACATTAAAAAGCCATCTGAGTTTAAAAAGATTGCCATTGCGTTTAAGATTCCACCGGTTAGGGATACTAAAGATAGTGCTGTTCTGGACTTGATTACATATATTCTTTTTGAGGGAAAAACTGCATTGGCTCAAAACGATCTTGTGAGAAAGAAACATGTTCTTGTTGATATAGGTGGTTTTAATGAAAGCAGATACTACGACAAAGGGCTTTACGAGATTTTTGCAAGTTTGCCAGAAAAAGAGAGTTTTGAAAAGGCAAGGCGCTATATATGGGAAGAGCTGGATAAACTGAAAAAAGGAGATTTTAGCCACGAGATTTTAAAAGTAGCCAAGGAAAAAGCCAAGATTGATTATTTGCTTTCTAAAGAAACATTGATGGAGAGAAATATGAACGAAGCTTACTATGCAGCTTTTGGTTTGCTTGATTATTATAGGAATTACTTAGATATCATCGATGACATAACAAAAAAGGACATCAAAGCTGCTGCGCAAAGATACTTTAAAGAGACGGATGAAACAGATGTTTACCTGAAGCCTGCAAAGGGTGGAAAGATTGTGCCAAATCTTAAGTATAAGGGTAGCATAAGATGAAGGTGGCAAAATTCTTAACTTTCATAGTTCTATTTTTTTTGGTTTCTGTTGCAAGTTTTGCATCAAGCCTTATTGAAGGAAAACTTAAAAACGGGTTGCACTATAGAATATATGAGAAGTCTAACATTCCCATAATCAGTGTTAATATAAAAATAAAAGCGGGCAGTGTTTTTGATGAAAAAGGTAAGTATGGTGAGGCTTATGTTGTAGGGAACTCTCTGGAAAACTGCGATTCTCCCAAGTATAAGGCAGACAGGCTGAGGTTCATCTTTGATAAGTACGGTGTAGAAAGCTCTGTTTCGGTTAGTAAAGGTTTTATTACCATAACTGCAACAGCCACATTAGAAAATATAACACCCCTCTTTTGTCTGATGCATGAAATATTGCACAGCAAATTCGATGAAAAAGGTATAGATTATGTAAAGAGGAATACCATTAACTCAATAAAGGCTTTGAGAAACGATAAAGATTACCTTTCAATTCACGCTGCATTTACCTCGCTTATAAAAAATGGCTCCTATGCTCACACATCCCTCGGCACTTTGACAGGAGTTAGAAATGTTAAAAGGAGAGATATACTTTCATTCTACAGGAAGTATTTTAATGCTCAGAATATGGTTGTGTCGATTTCTGGGGGCGGATTTACAAAGGATGACATTGTACAAAACATAGAATTTTACTTCTCAAACATAGCAAAAGGGAAAGAGGCAGAGTTTCCAAAAGTAGAGTTCAGGCGGGGATTGCATTTAAAAGATATAGTAAGGCCGCAAACCAAACAGAGCTATATTTACTTTGCTTTTCCGGGGTACCGATACGGGACAGATGGGTACTATGCATCTAAAGTATTAGCATACATACTTGGTGGGAGTTTGGATTCATACCTGATGAAGGATATTAGAACAAAGAGGGGATATGCCTACTCTGTGTTCAGTTTTGTGTATAAACTGCCAAAGTCTTCTGTTTTTGTTATTGGTTTACAAACGCAGAATAGGTTTACTCTTGATGCCATTAGGGAGATTTTTAAAGATTTAAGGAACTACAAGGCGTATATCACAGAGGAAAATCTGAAACTTGTGAAGCTTCACATGAAGGGAAGCATTCCGATTGGTCTTGAGCTCCCTCAATCTATAGCTGAATCCCTATCCTCTGGGTACTTCTTGAAAGTTAAAGGGCTACCGTGGGAGTATGAATTAAAAAGAATACAGAAGGTTTCACTTAATGACTTGAAAACTGTAGCGAGCAAACTTTTCTCAAATACTGTTTCCATAGGTATTGTCTCTTATAAAGATTTCTCAAAAGATATTGTATCCATTGCAAACAGATATGGATTTAAATAATTTGATAGATAGATTTCTACTGAGCTTAAAAATCAGGGGATTTTCTGATAATACTGTGTCTGGTTATGCTAAGG